>DAOMPU010000161.1:0-6412 GCA_035444925.1 Terricaulis sp.
CCGTGCTCGACGTGCCGCGCCAGGACGTGATCACCAAGGACAACGCCGTCGTCTCTGTCGATGCGGTGGTGTTCATTCAGGTCGTCGATGCGCCGAAGGCGGCGTACGAGGTCGAGAATCTCATCCTCGCCATCCAGAACCTCTGCATGACCAACATCCGTACGGTCGTCGGCTCGATGGATTTGGACGAAGTGCTCTCACAGCGCGATTCCATCAACGCGCGCTTGCTCAATGTGATCGACGCGGCCACGGATGCGTGGGGCACCAAGGTGCTGCGCATCGAGATCAAGGATCTCTCACCGCCCGCCGATCTCACCGCCGCGATGGCGCGCCAGATGAAGGCCGAGCGTGAACGCCGCGCGCAAATTCTGGAAGCCGAGGGTGATAAGCAGGCCGCGATCCTGCGCGCCGAGGGCGCCAAGCAATCGGCCATCCTGGAAGCGGAAGGGCGGCGCGAAGCCGCCTTCCGCGACGCCGAAGCGCGCGAGCGCGAAGCCGAGGCCGAGGCGAAGGCGACCGACATGGTCTCTCAGGCCATCTCCAAGGGCGATGTGAACGCGATCCGCTATTTCCTGGGCCTCAAATATGTCGAAGCCTTCGGCGAACTCGCCACCTCGAACCAGCAGCGCACCGTGATCATCCCGGCCGATCTTTCGGGCCTCGCCGGCCTAGTGGAAGGCCTGCGCGCGCTCAACGCCCAGGGCGACAGCCCCTTCGGCGGGGCCGCGCCGCGCACGTCGGTTCCGCCCACGCGCGGGTAAGCCCTCGCGCAGGGGGCCAAGGCTCGCTACATTAAGCTCATGGACGCTCTGATTTCCGTCTTCACGACGTTGGGGCCTCAGCACTGGCTGGTGCTCGGCCTTGTGCTGCTGATCGCCGAAATGGCGACTGGCACCACGTATCTGCTCTGGCCCGCGGTGGCGGCGTTTTTCACCGCGCTGATCTCGTTCTTCGGCTTCACCCATTGGTGGGCGGATGTGGCCATCTTCGCGGTGCTGGTGATGGTGCTGACCTATTTCGGCCAGCCGATCGTCAAGCGCTGGCGCAGCGAAGGCGCGGCCAGCGGCCTGAACGATCGCGCCGCCACGCTGGTGGGCAAGCGCGGCGTGATCGATAATTTCGCCAATGGCGCCGGCTCGGCCAAGGTGGGCGATACGATGTGGCGCGTCGTCAGCGACGAGGTGCTGGAAGCGGGCGCCGAGGTTGAAGTGGTTTCCGTGCAGGGCGTGACGCTGCGGGTGAAGCGCAGTTAGCCGCGCAGCGCCGCGATCGCCGCGCGCGCCAAGGCGTCGGCGCGCTCGTTCATCACATCGCCTGCGTGCCCCTTCACCCATTTCCATTCAACCTTGTGGCGCGCGTTCGCGGCGTCCAGCCGCTTCCACAAATCCTCGTTCTTCACCGGCTTCTTATCGGCGGTTTTCCAGCCGTTTTTCTTCCAGCCGTGAATCCATTTGGTGAGGCCGTCCATCACGTATTTGGAATCGGTGTGCAGCTTCACTTCGCTCGGGCGCTTCAGCGCCTCCAGCGCGCTGATCGCGCCCATCAGCTCCATGCGATTATTGGTGGTCGCCGCTTCGCCGCCGGAGAGTTCTTTCTCCGTATCGCCATAACGCAAGATCGCGCCCCACCCGCCGGGGCCGGGGTTTCCGCTGCACGCGCCGTCGGTCCAGATTTGTACGATGCTCATGGCGCGGATGTAGGGGGATTCGGCGGCGTGTCGCGATCGGGGCGACGGATGAGCCAGAAGAAAAAACCGCTGAGCACGCCGCACAATGCGCCCAGAGGCAGGAAATTGTTAGAGGCGCCAAACCCGGCAATCGCGCCGGCCGCCGTCAACAGCCCCACCGGCGCGCCTAAGATGGCGTACCAAAGCGCGGTTGTGCGATGGCTTTGTTTTAGTTGCGCGTGAATTGCGAGGCCAATTGTGGCGTTGATCGGCACGCCAACAAATGCGCCGATGAACAAACCAAAAAGCACGCCGAGACGCAGCGTTGGCCAGGTTACAGTGTGGTCGCTGATGATGCCGAGCACGATGATGGCGACGATAGCCGCGATCAGCGGCGCCGCCACGACAGCCGCAACGAGCCGAAGCAATTGCGCGTCGCTACGCCCCATAATCCTCCGCCCCCTTCGCGCCGCGATGAAACGCGAGCTTATCGGCGTACTCCAGCGGGTTTTTCGGGCGCACCATGGCGCCTTCGGGCGTTTCGCTCCAATCGGCCAGGCGCGTGGCGAAGAAGCGCAGCGCCGCGCCGCGCGCCAGCACGGGCAGGGCGGCGCGTTCGGCGTCGCTGAGCGGGCGGATCGCTTCGTAGGCCGCGATCATCGCGCCGCCGCGCGCGAGATCGTAAGCGCGCTCCTCCTCAAAGCACCAGGCGTTGAGGCAGATGGCGAGGTCGTACGCGAGGAAATCGGTGCAGGCGAAATAGAAATCGATGATGCCGGAAAGCGCATCGCCCAAGAAAAGCGCGTTGTCGGGAAAAAGATCGGCGTGGATCACGCCGCGCGGCAAATCCTTCGGCCAGTTCGCGCGTACCTCGGCCACATCGCGCTCAATCGCGCCAGCGAGCCCCGCGCGCAGAAATTCCGCCAGCGCAAGGCGCGGCGCAATCAGCGCTTCCCAGCCGTCGAGGCTGAGCGCGTTCGGGCGCGACAGCTCAAACCCCTCCAGCGCCACATGCATGCGCGCCAAGGCTTCGCCGATGGCGGCGCAATGGGCGATGTCGGGATTGCGCGGCCACACGCCGTCGAGGAAGGAGATGATTGCCGCCGGCTTGCCCTTTACTTGCGTGATCAGCTCGCCCGCTTTCGTGGGGATCGGCCTCGGCGCGGCGACGCCGCGTTCGGCCAGGCGCGCCGTCAGTCCCATGAAGAACGGCAAATCCGCCGCCTTCACGCGCTTCTCGAAAATCGTGAGGATGTAGCGGCCTTGGCTGGTCGCCAGAAAGAAGTTCGAATTCTCCACGCCCTCGGCGATGCCTTTCAGCGCCGTTGGCTCGCCCAGCTCATACTGGCCCAGCAGCGAAGCGAGTTCGGAATCGGAGAGGGTGGTGTAAACGGCCATCAGCGTTGTTCGATCCGCACCACGCCGCGCGCTTCGTTGAGATGCACGATCCAGCGCGCGCTATGATGCCCCGCCAGCATGGCGCGTGTCACGCGCTCATAATGCATCACGAAGCGATCGAGCCGCGCTTCGTCATCTGCATTCAGCGGCCGGCCGAGATTCTCAACCTCCTGCTGGGCGCGCCACACGCGCACGATCTGCCAGGAGGGCGCTTGAAGATAGATGATGGAATCGAAGGCGGAGAAGAATTGAGTGTAGTTATACTCAAGTTGGTGCGAGATATCGCTTTGCCAGCGCCACCATCTTTCGCCGGCTTCGACTTCCAAGACGTCACCTTGCTCGGCGGCGTTAATCGGCTCTCCCGCGGGCGGCGCACGAGCGCCCATACACCAGGCGTCGACAAGAATGGCGTCGGCGGGGCCTTCGAAGATGGGCCAGGTCGCCTCCGGCGCGCGATCGTCTTGGCTCTTGTCGAACCGCGGTAGCGGCGTCGGCAAGGGTTTGGTCAGCCTCGCCAACAGGCCAGTCGCGAGGCGTAGATCGTGCGTGCCCGGCGGGCCGCGCGTAAAAAAGAGCGCCTTCAGGCGTTCGCGTGTGCTTGCGTCGAGCGTGACCGCAGGGGAGCCTGGCGGATAAGGCGGCAAGTCAGCAGAGAAAATCTCCGCGCGCGCCTGCCGCTCCGCCTTAGTGAGATACACATCGTCCAGCGAAAAGTGCGCCACGCTCGCATGCGCCGCCGCGTAAGCGCGGCACTGATAGGATTTTCCCGAACCTTGCGCCCCGCCAACGCCGATCAGCACAGGGCGGCCGGGATGGCGCGCGCGCGCTTCGGCGATGAGTTTGGAGATCAGGTCGGCGATCGCGCTCATGCTTGGGCCGCCGGCGCCTCGCCGGCGAGGGCGCCGGCGGTCCAAGAAAAGGCGCGGTTCACGCCACCAGCACGCGCGGCAGTTTGAACGTCACGTTCTCGCGCGTCACCACCACTTCCTGCACGCTCGCCTCAAAGCGCGCACCGATCGCGGCGATCAAGGCTTCCACCAAATCTTCAGGCGCGCTGGCGCCCGCCGTCACGCCCACGCGCGCTGCGCCTTCAAACCAGCTCCAATCCACTTCCTCGGCCGCGCCGACGAGGCGCGCGTCCTTCGCGCCCGCGCGCTTGGCGACTTCAACAAGGCGCACCGAGTTTGAAGATTTCGGCGAGCCGATCACCAGCACGAGGTCGGCGTTCTCGGCCATCGCCTTCACGGCGTCCTGGCGGTTGGTGGTGGCGTAGCAGATGTCCTCCTTGTGCGGCGCGGCGATGCCGGGGAAGCGCCGCTGCAGCACGGCCACCATCTCGGCGGTGTCATCGACCGAGAGCGTGGTTTGCGTCACGAACGAAAGCTTGGCCGGATCGCGGGGCTGGAACGCCTCGGCGTCGGCCGCCGTCTCCAGCAGCGTGATAGCGCCGTCCGGCAATTGGCCCATCGTGCCGATCACTTCGGGGTGGCCGGCATGGCCGATCAGCACGATTTCGCGCCCGGCGTCGAAATGGCGCTGCGCCTCGACGTGCACCTTGGAAACCAGCGGGCAGGTGGCGTCCACGAAGATCATTTCGCGCCGCCGCGCCTCGGCCGGCACCGCCTTGGGCACGCCATGGGCGGAAAACACCACCGGGCGATCGGCGGGGCAATCGTCCAATTCCTCGACGAAGACCGCCCCTAGCCGCTCCAGCCGCTCCACCACGTGCCGGTTGTGGACAATCTCGTGGCGCACATAGACCGGCGCGCCCCATTTCGCCAGCGCCTGCTCGACGATCTGGATGGCCCGGTCCACGCCCGCGCAGAAGCCGCGCGGGGCGGCCAACAGGATTGAAATGGGGCGTTTTTCTGGCAAGGGGATCGTCTCGGACGCGAACTCTTCATTCAAGGCGCCGGCGCGAGTTGCGGGCCGGCCAGGGCGAAGCTATCACGGGCGCGACGCCTTCGGGGTGAGACATGCGGCCGCCGCCGCACGTCCGCAAGGCGGTTCACGAGGGTGACGCATGAAGCTCCAGATTCTCGCGGCGTTGGCGGCGGCGGTCCTGTTGGCCGCGTGCCAAAGCAGCGGCCGCACCATTGAGCTTCCCGGCGGCGTCATGCCCGAGGACGAGGTGGCGGCCCAGCAGCGCGAGCCGAACTGGCTTGACCGCGCGCTCGGCAATGATCGCCGCCCGAACGTGGGCCCGTGCCCGCTGATGGGCGTGCTCTATGACAATGCGCGCTTGGTGCAATTCCGCGACCCTGGCGTGGAGCGTTACGCCAACGTCGCCTGGACGGGCGAGATGCAAGGCGTGCGCGGGCTTTGCCGCTATGTCGGGGAAGACCCGATCCGCATGTCGATCGAAGTGCAGATGGCGTTCGGGCGCGGCCCCGCCGCTTCCGAAGAGCGCCGCTCCTATCGCTATTGGGTCGCCGTGACGCGCCGCGGGCGCGCGCCGATCGCCAAGGAATATTTCGACGTGGACGTGCGTTTCCCGCGCGGCGAGAACGTGGTCAGCATCACCGAAGAAATCCGCACCATCGAAATCCCGCGCGCCAACGGCGAAATCTCCGGCGAGAATTTCGAGATTCTGGTCGGCTTTGAGCTGACGCCCGAGCAGATACAGTTCAACCGTGACGGCAAGCGCTTCCGGGTCAACGCGCCCGAGACCGCCGCCGCGCCAAGCGGAACTTGACGGCGGGGCGGCAAGCCCCCATCCGAAAGCCATGACCGATCTCGCAACCGCGCTGACGCGCGCCAATCAAGGCGTGTTCAATGAGCTTGGGCTCGAGCCTAAGCACGCCGAAGTGCGCCGTTCGGATCGGCCGGATTTGGGCGAATTTCAGTGCAACGGCGCGCTGGCCGCGGCCAAGGCCGCCGGCAAGAAGCCGCAAGAGATCGCCCAAAGCGTCGCCGCCGCGTGGAAAGAAACCGCGCTCGCGCCCGCGCCGACGATCGCTGGCCCTGGCTTTTTGAATTTCGCCGTCACCACCGCTGCGCTCGCCGCGCGCGCGCAGGCGGTGGCGGACGACGCGAAAGCCGGCGCGACGCCGGTGGAAAGTCCGCGCCGCGTGATCGTGGATTATGGCGGGCCGAACGTGGCCAAGGGCATGCATGTCGGCCATTTGCGCGCGTCGATCATCGGCGAGAGCTTGAAGCGGCTCTATCGCTTCCGCGGCGATGAAGTGTGGGGCGATGCGCACTTCGGCGATTGGGGCTTCCAGATGGGCCTCGTCATCACCGCGCTCGAAGATGAGATCGGCGGCTTTGGCGATGCGGGCAAGATTGACGCGCGCCTCAAGACGCTGACGCTCGACCAGCTTGAAACCATCTATCCGGCCTACGCCA
>DAOMPU010000162.1:0-6337 GCA_035444925.1 Terricaulis sp.
GAGGGACTCGAACCCCCGACCCCCTGATTACAAATCAGGTGCTCTACCAGCTGAGCTATGGCGGCGCGCCGCACTTTTGCCAGCTTGGGCGCAAAGACGGAAGAGCGCGTCGATCAACCTTTGCCCCGCGCGCGCGACTATGGTTAACCCACTTGGGGGATCGCATCTGCGCGTCGCGGCGCGCTTGAGCAGGGGATTGGCATGAGCTTCTGGAAT
This sequence comes from Terricaulis sp., assembly GCA_035444925.1. Classification (GTDB taxonomy): domain Bacteria; phylum Pseudomonadota; class Alphaproteobacteria; order Caulobacterales; family Aquidulcibacteraceae; genus Vitreimonas. Next base: position 217 of record DAOMPU010000162.1, read on the forward strand.
TCAGTGTTCCGCGCCATCTTCGGCAGCCGAGGCGGCTCGTCCGCGCCGCCATCGCCTCCGCCACCACCGCCACCACCGCCCCCTCCGCCGCGGCCAGCGACGCCGCCGCCGCCAGTGACGTCGGCGCCAGTGACGCCTCCGCCGCCGCCGCCGGTCACGCCTCCGCCTCCGCCTGCGGGCCCGCCCGCCGGCTTCACGCTTGAAGGCTTGCGCGCCCAAAGCGCGGTGCGTCTGAGCGACGCCGACATCGCCGCCGCCGCGCAACGTCTGGGCGTGGAAGCGAACGTGCTGCGCGCGCTGATCAAGGTCGAAAGTGCGGGGCCTGGATTCTCCAACAACCGCCCGCTGCTCGGCTTTGAGCCGTTCGTGTTCAGCCAGAACACCGGCGCGCGCCACGATTCCAGCCATCCGCAAATTTCATCGTCATCGAGCCGCGCGTATCTTGGCGGCGCGCAGGACGCGCGCTGGGCGCGCCTGGCGGAAGCCTACGCGCTCGACAAGGAAGCCGCGCTGGGCGCCGCAAGCTGGGGCGCGTTCCAATTGCCGGGGCGCTATTACGCGGAAGCCGGCTACGCCAATGTCTATGCATTCGTGCAGGCGCTGTCGCATTCGGAAGCCAGCCAGCTTGCTGCGTTCGAAGCCTACGTTGCGCGCAATGGGCTTGCCGACGAATTGCAGCGCAAGGATTGGGCGGCGTTCGCGCGCGCTTATGAGGGCGAAGCGGGCGCGGGCCAATACGCCTCCGCGCTGCAGCGCGCCTATGCGAGTTTCCCGCCCGAGACGGACGGCTATCTCGAAAGCCTGGTGGCCGGCTCGCGCGCGCCGTTGACGGCGGCCGATTTCGCGTCCGTAGCCGCTGAACTCGGCTGTGAGCCGGCGGCGGTGCAGGCCGTTGTAGAGGTGGAAAGCGGCTCGCTTGGCGCATTCGGCGCCGATGGGCGCCCGATCATCCTCTATGAGCCGCACATTTTCTCCCGCCGCACCGAGCGGCGCTATGATGCAAGCCACCCCAACATCTCTTACCGCACCTGGGACGCCTCCAAATACCCGCGCGCGCAAGCGGATCGCTGGGAGCAGCTGCGCCAAGCCTATGCGCTTTCCCCGCAGGATGCGGTGGCCTCCGCAAGCTGGGGCAAATTCCAGATCATGGGCTTCAATCACGCGGCCTGCGGCTTCGCCGATCCAAAATCGTTCGTCGCTGACATGTGCCGCAGCGAAGTGCAGCAATTGAAGGCGTTCGCCGCCTTCGTGCGCTCGAACAATCTGGCCGATGAGCTTCAGCGCAAGGATTGGGACGGCTTCGCCGCCGGCTACAACGGCACGGGCCAGGTCGAGCGTTACGGGCGCCTGATGCGTGAGGCGTATCAGCGGATCACCGCGACATCATAAGTAAAGAGGGGGCGGGCAATGAATTTCTTTAGCTGGCTGTTCAGAGCGATCTTTGGCGGCAAAAAACCGGAGCCATCGCCGCCGCCATCCCCGCCTGTTGCGCCTCCAGTGACGCCGCCTCCGGCGCCGCCGCCTGCGGCTCCGCCAGCGCCGCCCCCGGTCGCCCCGCCGCCGCCAGTGACGCCGCCGCCGCCGGCGACGGATTATCTTTCCAGCCTGCGCGTGCAGGATCGTTCGCCGCTGACGCGCGCGGATTTCGAAGCGATGGCCGCGCGCATGAATTGCGAGTGGGAAGCGCTGGCCGCGGTGGCGGAAGTTGAGTCAGGCCCGCTCGGCGGCTTCGCGCAGGATGGGCGCCTCGTCATTCTGTACGAGCGCCATCTCTTCTCGCGCAAAACCAATTCGCAATACGATCAAAGCCACCCTCATCTCTCCAACAGGACGCCAGGGGGCTATCCCTCCAGCCAGGCTGATCGCTGGGCGCAGCTCACCGAGGCCTATGCGCTGAACGCGGAAGCGGCGATGCAGAGCGCCAGCTATGGCCGTTTCCAGGTGCTGGGGCAGAATTACTCCAATCTCGGCATGGCCAACGCGCACGATTACGTCGCCAAGCTGGCGCGCTCGGAACGCGACCAGCTGGAAGCGTTTGAAGGCTTCGTGCGCGCCAACGGCCTGGTGGACGAGTTGCAGCGCAAGGATTGGGCCGGCTTCGCCAGCCGGTACAACGGCCCCGGCTACGCCGCCAACAAGTACGACGAGAAAATGGCCGCCGCCTATGCGCGGCTTAAGGCGACGCCGATGGTCTGAGGCGCTTGCGCGCCCTTGGGGAAGCATCCTAGGTAGCGGGCCTTATGGCCCGCTACCTCATCACCTCCGCGCTTCCGTACATCAACGGCATCAAGCACTTGGGAAACCTCGCTGGCTCGATGCTGCCGGCGGACGTGCATGCGCGCTTCCGCCGCCTGCAGCGCCACGAAGTGCTGTTCATCTGCGCGACGGACGAGCACGGCACCCCGGCTGAGCTCGCCGCAGCCGAAGCGGGCCAGGAGGTCGCCGCCTATTGCGCCGCGCAATATGAAATCCAGCGCGACGCCTGCGCCGGCTTCAAGCTGTCGTTCGACCATTTCGGCCGCTCGTCCAACAAGCCGAACCACGATCTCACGCAGCATTTCTGCGAAGCGCTGGAAAAGAACGGACTGATCGAAGAACGCGTCTCCAAGCAGATCTATTCAATCGACGACAAACGCTTCCTGCCCGATCGCTACGTGGAGGGCACGTGCCCGGTCTGCGGCTTTGAGCGCGCGCGCGGCGATCAATGCGATAATTGCGGGACGCTGCTCGATCCAATTGAGCTGAAAAACCCGCGCTCGAAAATCTCCGGCTCCGCCAACGTCGAGCCGCGCGACACCGCGCACCTGTTTCTGAAGCAGCCGCTCATGCAGGATCGCGTCCGCGCGTGGGTGGATAAGAGCACCGAATGGCCGCAGCTCGCGCGCTCGATCGCGTACAAGTGGCTGGATGAAGGGCTGATCGATCGCTCGATCACGCGCGATCTCTCGTGGGGCATCAAGGTCACGCAGAACGGCGCGATCCGCCCGGGTTTTGAAAACAAGGTTTTCTACGTCTGGTTCGATGCGCCGATCGAATATATCGGCTCGACCGTTGAATGGGCGGGCGCCACCGGCGGCAATTGGGAGCGCTGGTGGCGCACCGATAAGGGCGCAGAGAATGTCACCTACGTCCAATTCATGGGCAAAGATAACGTCGCCTTCCATACCGTGAGCTTCCCCGTGACCATCATGGGCTCTGGCGAGCCGTGGAAATTGGTCGATCGCCTCAAGGCGTTTAACTGGGTCACCTGGTACGGCGGCAAGTTTTCCACCAGCGAGAAGCGCGGCATTTTCATGGATCAGGCGCTCGAGATTTTGCCGAGCGATTATTGGCGCTGGTATCTGATGGCGAACGCGCCCGAAAGCGCGGACGCGGCGTTCACGCTGGAGCATTTCCAGCAAACCGTGAACGCCGACCTCGCCAACGTGTTTGGCAATTTCGTCAACCGCATCACGCGCTTCTGCGCCGCGAAATTCGACAGCAAAGTGCCCGATGGCGGCGAACCCGGCGAACTTGAACAAAAACTCGCCGCCGATTTCGCGCAGCGCCTCAAAACGCTGACGGAACTGCACGAGCAGATGGAATTCCGCAAAGCCGCGGCGGAGCTGCGCGCCATCTGGGTTGCGGGCAATGAATATTTGCAGCTTGCCGCGCCGTGGACCGCGTTCAAAACCGATCCGGTGCAAGCGGGGGTGGGCGTGCGTACGGGGCTCAATCTCGCGGTGCTCTATGCCATTCTTGCCCAGCCTTTCATTCCGGACGCCGCGAAAGCAGTGCTCGACGCCATTGGCGTGCCGGAAAAGAATCGCATGTGGCCGCTCGCCGCTGACGGCGGCTTGCTGGACGCTTTACCGCGCGGCATGGCGATCCAGGCGCCCGACGTGTTGTTCAAAAAAATCGAAGACGCGGACGTCGCCGCTTGGGCCGAAAGTTTCGGCGGCGGCTGACACGGGGAACACGCGCGGTTTTGCGACCGGACGCCGCTTCGCGGCGACGAGCCGCATTCAATATTGCGGGCGCACGCTCGATTGTGCGCGGATGGCCAGCGCACACACCCTCAAAAGCGAATCTATCGCGCTTGCGCCGGCCTTCGCCGATGCGCGTTTGCTGGGCGAGGCGCGCGCGACGCTGCAGCGCGCCGGGCGCCTGCATGCGCCGGATTATTTCACGCAAGCGTCAGCGCAACGTTTGTTTGAAGCCTGCCGCGACGCGGAGTTCAGCGTTGTGTTTCAGGGCGCGCACGGCGCTTACGACATAAAAGCCGCGAGCGCCGCAGCGTTAAGCGTCGAGCAACGCGTGGAACTCGCCGGGGCGATTCACGCACAGGCCGGCACAAGCTTTCAATATCTGTTCGATTCTTACCGCATCAGCGACGAGGCCGAGGCCGGCCGGCTGAACGAAGGCCCGCTCGCCGATTTTTTCGCCGCGCTCAATTCGGAGGCGATGCTGCAGCATCTGCGCGCGCTGACCGGCGACGAGCGCATTCAATATCTGGACGCGCAAGCCACGCGCTATCGCCCGGGCCATTTCCTTACCGTCCATGACGACCATCAGGACGGCAAGGATCGGCTTTATGCCTATGTCATCAACCTGACGCCGGTGTGGCGCGCCGATTGGGGCGGGCTGCTGATGTTCATGGCCGATGACGGTCACGTTGCGGAAGCGTTCACGCCGCGCTGGAACGCGCTCAACATCCTCAAAGTGCCTCAACCGCACGCCGTATCGGTGGTGGCGCCCTTCGCGCGCGGCGCGCGCTACTCCATCACCGGCTGGATGCGCTCGCGCCGGCCCTAAGCCGGCTGGACGGCGCCCGCGATCGCCCCTAACAATCCGCGATCCCGGGGGACGGGCGGTTCGCGGAGGGGCGAGCATGGAATTACTCGATCAGGCCGTTGCGTATCTGCGCGAAGGCTTCGCCAACATCAACAATCCCAAAGGGCTGCTGATCGCGCTGGCGGCGGTGCTGTTCATGGGCGGGTGGAAGCAATGGGCGCCGCTCGCGCTCATCGCGCTTGTGATCCACATCGCTATCGACCGGCTGCAGCCGGTGATCAGCGGCGACGGCGGCGATGTCACGCTGCCGCCTTTGATGGAAGAAGCCTTCTGGACGCAGGCGCTGGTCCTGTTCCTGGGTTACCTCATCATTATCGGCATCTTCTATTTCCTGAAGAGCCTGATCTTCCGTAAGGCGGCGCACTAGCCGCGCGTGCGCGCCGCTTCATAGAGCGCGATCGCCGCCGCGTTGGAGACGTTTAAACTCTCCATCGCCGGCGCGATTGGGATGCGCGCGCGCTTTTCGCACGCTTCCGCGACGCCCGGGCGCAAGCCTTTGCCTTCCGCGCCCAGCACAAGCGCGGCCGGGCGCTTGTCGGCCAGCGCGTCGGCCATGGCGAGGTCGGTTTCACCTTCAAACGCGATGGTGAGATAGCCGAGCGCGCGCAGCGTCTCGATCGCGCGGCCCAGATTGGTCACGCGCACGTGCGGCGTTAATTCCACCGCGCCGGCGGCGGCCTTCGCCAGCACGCCCGTCAGCGGCGGAGATTTGCGGTCCTGCAAAATCACCGCGCGGGCGCCGAACGCCGCGGCGGAACGAAAAACCGCGCCCACGTTCTGAGGATCGGTCACGCCGTCGAGCACGATCACCGCCCGCCCGTCGGCCGGCGCGCACGCGGCCTCAAGCGAAAGCGGCTCCAACGGAAAGGCCCGCACGGCCAATCCCTGATGCACCGCGCCCGGCGGCAGCATCCCGTCGATGGCGTCCGGATCGAGAATCTGCGCCTCGATATGCTCGGGCAGGCGGGAGGCCGCGTTGCGGGTCGCCACCACGCGCTCGATCCGCCGCGCCGGGTTGGCCAGCGCCGCCAGCACGGCATGGACGCCCCACAGCCAGGAGGGGCCGCCGGTTTCTTCTTCAAATTGCCTGCGCGGAATGCGGAGAGGCGGCTTGAGTGGGGGAGGGGGCTTGGGTATAGGACGCGCTCCGCGAAATCAGGGGGTTGCTTATAGGCGCTTCCGGCGTTCGCGGAAGCATGGCCGGAAGGGTGGCCGAGTGGTTAATGGCAGCAGACTGTAAATCTGCCCGCGCGAGCGTACGCTGGTTCGAATCCAGCCCCTTCCACCA
>DAOMPU010000163.1:0-6333 GCA_035444925.1 Terricaulis sp.
TGTCGAGCGCGGCGGACCAGCCGAATTGGTAGCCGTCCTCCATCTTGGAGCCGTCATAGGCGGCGATCTGCATCGTGAGGTTCAGCCGTGTGGCCGCGCCCGCGGGCGTCAATTCCACGGAGATCAGCGCGGAGGAGACGTTTGCGTTCCCATGCGCCACGGATTCGGCGAACACGATGCGCTGATTGCTGCGGATATCGAGATAATGCACGATCGCCACATGATCGGCGTTGCCCGGCTCGATGCAGCGCGAAACATCGCGCCCGCCTTCGCGGAAATCGCTTTCTTCATAGACGATCTGGATGTTGTCGGCGGGCGCCGACCAGCGCTTGCGCGCCTCCACATCCGCCCAAGCGGCGAACACGCGCGCGGGCGCGGCATTATAAGTGCGTTCCATCACGATGGTGGCGTGGGCGAGGGCCGTCATCTCAAGCTCCCGGATACAGGTGAAACAGAGGTTCGGAGTCCTTCACCGCGCGCGCAAACGAAGCGCGCGCCTTGAGCCGCTCGAGATAGGCGCCGATGCGCGGACGCGCGCCGCCGAGCGGGGCGTTGCGCGCGGCGTACCAAAGCGCCGGCGCGGCCGCGCAATCGGCCAGAGTAAAGCTATCGCCCACGATGAAAGCGCGTTCGCCCAGCTGCGTTTCGATCACGGCGTAAATGCCGGCGATGATCCGCTTGGCCTCCTTGACGCCGTAAGGGTCACGCTGGCCCTCGGGGCGGATGTTATCGACGACGATCTTGCTCATCGTCACGTTGAGATGATCGAACACGCGGTCCCAGCGGCGCGCTTCCAGCGCGGCGTCCGCATCGGCGGGAATGAAACGCGTGGCGCCGGGATAATAAAGATCGAGATACTCGATGATCACCGAAGTTTCCGTGATCATCGCATCGCGCGCATCATCGAGCAGGATCGGAAATTTGCCCATCGGCCATTTGGCGATGAAATCGGCGTAGGTGTTTTGATCCACCGTGATGAAATCAAACGGCGTGCCGTTCTCATAGAGCGCGATCAGCACCTTCCAGGTGAACGAAGAGATTGGGTGTCCGTAAAGCGTCAGCATCAATCGTTTTCCGTTTCATCGAGAAATTGGCCGAGGCGATCGAGCCGCCGTTCCCACAGCGCGCGGCGCTCGGAAATCCAGCGCTCGGCGCGGGTGAGGGCTTCAGGATCGATCCGGCAGGTGCGCGAGCGGCCCACCTTTTCGGAAACCACCAGCCCCGCTTCTTCCAGCACTTTGAGGTGCCCCATCACGCCCGGCAGGCTCATCGCCAGCGGGCCGGCCAGTTCGCTGACCGTCGCCGGCCCCTGCGCCAGCCGGTCCACCATGGCCCGGCGGCTCGGGTCGGCGAGGGCCTGGAAGGCCAGATCAAGGAGGGCGTCTTGCCGGTACACAACACTTAAGTAGATGCTTAAGTATTGTTTGGCAAGAGGGGCTGCATCCAGAACGCCCGGCGGCGGCTACAACCCCTCAAAGGAGCAAATTCATGGATCGTTGGGAAGTCGCCGCCCTTATCCTCGCCGCCATCGTGGTGGGCATGGGCTCGCAAGCATGGGTGTCGTGGCTCGATCACCAGCGCCGCAGCAAGGCGCTTGATGTGATCAAGGCCGCGATCGAGGCGGGCCGCGAGCCGCCGAAGCAGATTTACGAACAGCTTGAAGTGAACGCCTACGCCAGCATGGGCTTTTCCAAGCGCCCGTGGGCGGAGGCGGTGGTGTTTGGCGCGGTGGGCGCGGGCTTCTGGATCATGTTCGCCATGAGCGAGCCCGGCGATGGGCGCGAGAAGATGATGCTGGTGGCGGCGTTGATGAGCGCGTTCTCGGTCGGGTGCGTGGCGCTCGCTGTGTTCGCGCCCGGTCAAAAGCCCAATGATGACGGGCGATGATGAGGCGCGCCTCCTCGCCGAAGCCCGGCGCGGCGATGCGCGCGCATTCTCCCGGCTGGTCGATGCCAACCAGCAAGCAGTACGCGGCTTTTTGCGGCGTTTTGCTGGGCATTGGGCCGATGCCGACGATCTCGCGCAGGAGGCGTTCGTGACCGCGTGGGCCAAACTTTCGCGCTTTGAAGGCCGCTCAAGCTTTCGCTCCTGGGTGTGCGGGGTGGGTTATCGCATCGCGCGCGATGCGCGCCGCAGCCACGCCCGCGCCGGCGCGCGCGATTTTAGCTGGCTCGAAGAGCAGGATGATGCGGAAGCCGGCGCGCCGCTGGAAGATCGCCTCGCCGTCGCGCGCGCCATGGCGGCGTTGCCCGACGATCAGCGCGCCGCGGTGGCGCTGTGTTTGAGCGAGGGCTTTTCCCACGCCGAGGCGGCCGCCATTTTGGACATGCCGCTCGGCACCGTGAAATCGCACGTGACGCGCGGGCGTGAGCGTCTATTGAAGATGCTGGAGAGCGAAGATGAGCGCTGAGGATCGCCTGAGCCGCGCGCTGGCCGCGCCCGTCGCGCCGGCCAAGGACATGCACTTCACCCTCCAGGTGATGCGCCAGGCCGAGGCCGCGCGCTTCAAGGCCGAGACGGGGCGCCGGCTGCTCCGCGGGGCGGCCCTCGCCGCTCTGGCGGTGGCGGCGCTGCTGCCGCTCGGCGGCTGGGCGGCCGAAAACGCCGATGCGGCGCTTGACCTGGGCCTGGCCGTCGGGGGCGTTGTGGCGGTGCTGAGCGTGCTGCGCGGCCTGCGGCGGGGCGCCCCGGCCCGGGCGCGCTGAATTTCCTTGCATCCAATACCCCGGATCAGCGCATCTATGACGCAAATGGGGCATTCTAGACCCCAGGGCTATGGAGCTTGAAATGGACGCCGATGTGTTTGTTCCATTTGTGTTTTTTGGATTTTTGGCGGCCATTATCCTGGTCCCCATCTGGCTGCGGGAGCGCACCAAGCAATCTGCGCACAATTTGATTTCGCAGGCTTTGGAGAAGGGCCAGCCGCTTGATCCCGCCCTGATGCGGGAGCTGACGCAGGCCACGGCCAGCCAGCAGCCTTCGCCGGATAAGGCCCGGCGCAGCCTCGGCAGCGGGGTCGTCCTGCTGGCCCTGGCGGGTGGTTTCGTGGCGGCCGGGTTTGCGGTCGATGGGTTTGACCCCTCCGGTAGCGCGTTACGCGGCATGATGGTGCCCGCGGCGATCCTGGGGATGTTGGGGCTTGGCTTTGTGGTGCTGGCGATGGTCGATTTCGCGGCTAAGAAGAAGGACCAATGAGACTGATCGGTGGCGACACGAAGTCTTCTCAACCTGGCCGAAGCCGCCGAGGCAGCCCTGATTGTGGCTGCCCAAGCGCGGGACCAAGCGGCCTTCGGGGAGCTTGTCCGCCGCCGCCAGGGTTGGGCGCGGGCTCTGCTCCGGAAGATGTGCAACAGCCACGCGGAAGCTGATGATTTGGCTCAAGAGGCGTTCATCAAGGCGTGGGATAGATTGAGGGATCTGGAAACACCCGCGGCTTTCCCGGGTTGGTTCAGGAGGATCGCAGTGACCACGTTCCTGATGGCCAAGAGACGCCAAAAGGCCGTGTTTGAGGTGATCGACGACGCATCGCCGATCGCGGACGAGGGCTCAACGCCCGAATCCCAAGCCGGCGCGAAGATCGATCTGGAGAAGGCGCTTGCCAGATTGTCGGATGCGGAGAGACTATGCGTGACGCTGAACCACGGAGAAGGGTTAAGTCACGGTGAAATTGTCGAGATGACGGGCCTTCCCCTCGGAACGGTGAAGTCCCACGTCTTGAGAGGAACCGAAAAGCTTCGCCGCATGTTGGAGGCGGCCTGATGAACGATTTTAACGCCCTCCTGAAACGCTCCTTCGCGGAAGCGGACGAACCGGCCGATGACGGCTTCACCGTTGCGGTGACGCACAATGTCGCCCGCCACGAAGCGGCGGCGGCTTGGCGCAACCGGGCCTATGCCGTGTGCATGGGCGTGGCGGGGCTGGCGGTGTTTTACGGGGTGTACGCCCTGGCCTCCGCGCTCGGCCCTCAGCTGATGGCCCAGATCGGCCTCGAACTGGCGCAAGCGAACGGCGCCCTCGCCAGCGGGCCTTCGCCGGCCGGCCAAGGCGTGCTGAGTTCGCTCGGCGCGGGCATGTCGCAGGTGCTGCTGATCATGGCCACGCTCGCCGGCGGCGCGGTGGCCTTCCGCTCGGTCCGCCAGGGCTGAGCCTCCATGCATCGCTAAAAGCGACGGCGCTGGATTGTGCGCCTGCGAAGGGCTATGCCGGGCGCCTGACTTTCCCCGCTTTAAGGGACGACCCCGCCCATGTCGCGCCATTCTGACGCCATCCGCCGCCTGACCGCCCCGGAAGTGCGCGCCCGCAAGGGCGGCGATCCGATCGTCACGCTGACCGCCTACACCGCGCCGATGGCGCAAATCCTCGATCAGCACTGCGATATCCTGCTGGTGGGCGATAGCCTGGGCATGGTCGTCCACGGCATGCCCAACACGGTTGGCGTCACCGTCGATATGATGATCCTGCACGGGCAGGCCGTCATGCGCGGCTCCGAGCGCGCGCTGGTGGTGATAGACATGCCGTTCGGCAGTTATGAGAGCAGCCCCGAGCAGGCGTTCGCAAATGCAACACGCATCCTCAAGGAAACCGGCGCGCAAGCCGTGAAAATCGAGGCCGGCCCCACGGCCGCCCCCACGGTGGCGTTCCTCATCCAGCGCGGCGTGCCGGTGATGAGCCATGTCGGCCTCTTGCCGCAGAACGTGAACGTGGACGGCGCTTTCAAAGCCAAGGGCCGCACCCCCGAGGAGCGCGCCCGCATTATCGCGGATGCGAAGGCCTCGGACGAAGCGGGCGCGTTTGCCATCGTCATCGAGGGCGTGGATGAGAGCCTCGGAACCGAGATTACGGCCGCCGTGAAAGCCCCCACGATCGGCATTGGCGCGTCCGCCGCCTGCGACGGGCAAGTCCTGGTCGTGGACGACCTTTTGGGGCTGTTCGATTGGACCCCGAAATTCGTCCGCCGCTACGCCGATTTGAAGTCGGTCATTTCCGAGGCGGTTCAATCCTATGCGGAAGATGTCCGCGCCCGCCGTTTTCCTGCCGCAGCCGAGACCTATGCCCTGGGCGCAAAGCGGCAGCCGCGCGTTGCCGGCGAGGACAAGCGCGGCTAGCTTGCCGGCGCATTTCAGGGGGCGGTTCCCGCGGCGCTAGGCCGGCGGCTAAGCGCATTTGGGCAGGATTGATCATCGCGTGACCAACGAGACAGACACATTCGTCCAGGAAGTGGACGAGAAAATGCGCGAAGAGCGCATGACCGCGTTCGCCAAGAAGTACGGAATCTGGATCGGCGCCGCCGTGCTGGTGGTGCTGGCCGGCATCGGCGGCTGGCAATGGTGGGGCGAGCATCGCATTTCCGAAGCGCGCAAACACGCGGACGATTTCGTCGCCGCGCAAACGCTGGTGGCTGAAAACGATCTCGAAGGCGCCAAGCAGGCGTTCGCCGGCCTGCGCGAAAAAGGGCCGAGCGTTTATCGCAACATGGCCGGCATGGAATATGCCGCCGTGCTGAGCGCGCAAGGCGATCTGGAAGCGGCGCTGGCGGAATTCGATCGCGTGGCCGAGGATGTCTCCGATCCGATCATGCGCGATAGCGCGCGCTTGCGCGCCGCTTACATCGCCGCGGAAATTCAGGATTTCGCCAGCCTGCAAACGCGGCTTCAGCCGCTGATCGCCGCCGATAACAGCTTCTCGTTCCTGGCGCGCGAGCTGCTTGGCGTGGAAGCGTGGGAGGCGGGCGAACTCGATCTCGCGCGCAGCACGCTTGAAGGCTTGACGCTGGCGTTCGATGCGCCCGAAGCGGTGCGCACGCGCGCCGAGATCGCGCTTAGTGTTATTGGTCCCGCAGCGGAGGCGGCCCCCGCCACGACGCCCGCCCCCTCTGAAGGAGAAAGCAAATGAGCCGCAGAGCTTCATTGAAGGGGCCCGCTGCGGTGCTCGTGGCCGCGGCTGCTTTGTCGGCGTGCTCCACGGTGGGCGGCTGGTTTGGCGGCGATAACGAGCCTTCGCGCTCCAACGTGCCGCAGGACGGGCGCATTTCGATCCTGGCGTTCGAACAGCAGCTGACGCCTGACCCGGCGCTCGGCTCGCGCACCATTGTCCCGCCCCCGGCGGTGGAAACGGGCGAATGGCCCCAGCCGGGCGGCAACGCCGCCAACGCACCGCCCAATATTGCCGGCTCGGCCGTGCTTGAGCGCGCCTGGCGCGCCGATCTTGGCGCGGGCTCCAACAATCGCGTGCAACTCGCCGCCCCGCCGATCATCGCCGATGGGAGGCTTTACTTCCTTGACGCCGAACATCGCGTCACCGCGATCGGCGCGCGCGAAGGCGGGCGCATCTGGA
>DAOMPU010000164.1:0-6313 GCA_035444925.1 Terricaulis sp.
CTTTGGCGTAGGGCATGGCGATGGCGTTGCCGTCATTGATCTGGCCGAACAGGAACGCGTCGGTGGGATCGGCGATGAGGCCGCAGAACATGCCCGGCATCGCATTGCACGCCAGCATCGAGCCCATGCCCGTGCCGCAGCCGGTGACGACGAAATCGGCGGCCTTGGAATTTAGCAGCACGCCGGCGAGCAGCCCGTTCATCACGTAGGTGAGCGAGGCTTTATCCTCGGCGCCATACATCCCGTAATGATGCACCTGATGGCCAAGCGGCTCGGCCACGGCTTTCAGCGCGTCATGCACGATGCTGCTTTTGGCGGCTTGGCTGTTTTCGATAATGAGCGCGATTTTCATGGGCCGTCTCCCTATATTGCGCTATAGGTAACCGGTGTCAGAACCGGATTCAAGAGGGTCAGCGCGGCGCGGGGCCGGTGGAATCGCGCACCACCAGGGCCGGCGAGGTGCCGGGGGGCGCCTCGGGGGCCTGGGCGTCGCCGCTGGTGAGGCGCATCAGCTTTTCGGCGGCCATGCGCCCGATCTCGCGCGTGGGCGTGCGCACCGTGGTGAGCGGGGGCCAGACCGAGGACGCGATCTGGAAATCGTCGAACCCGACCACCGAAACATCGCCCGGGCAATCAAGCCCGGCGCGGCGGATGGCGTGCAGCGCGCCGGCGGCCATTTCGTCGTTGGCGGCGAAGATGGCGGTGGGGCGCGGGGCGCGCTTCAGCAATTCGGCCGCGCAGGAGAGCCCGGTTTCGAACGTGTAGGCGCCTTGCATCACGTAATCGGCTTGAAGGTCGAGCTTGCGCTCCTTCAGCTCTTCCTCGAAGCCGCCGCGCCGTTCGTGCGAGGAGCGGAAGGAGGGGGGGCCGGAAATGAAGCCGATGCGCGTGTGGCCGAGCTCAGCCAGGTGGCGCGCGGCGGCGCGCCCGCCCACCCGGTCGTTCGAAACAATGATGTGTTCGGGCGCGTCCACCGGCACGGAGGCGATGCGGATATAGGCGCAGCCGATTTCTTCGAGGATTTCCTTGACCCGATCGTCCTCGGAAACCGAAGGCGTCAGCACCACGCCGGAGAGCTTCTGGCGCTCGATGAAGCGGCGGAAATCGGCCAGGAAGGTCGGGTTGCCGCGGTTGCAGGGATGCACCACCAACTCGTAGCCGGAGCCGCGCATGGCGTCGAGCAGGCCAAGCTGCATGTTCACGACATATTGCGGGTTCGGGTTGTCATAGACGAGGCCGATCAGGAACGAGCGGCGGAAGGCCAGCCCGCGCGCCTGCGGATCGGGCGAAAAGCCCGTCTCGGCGATGATGGCGTTGATCTTCTCGCGCGTTTCGTCCTTCACGAACGGCGATTGGTTGATCACGCGGGAAACGGTTTTTTTGGAGACCCCGGCGAGGCGCGCCACGTCGTTAATCGTGGGTTTCTTTTCTCCACCGAACCCGCGTTTGGGCGGGGGCGGGTCTGCATCGGCGACCATGACTTCTCGTTTTTGCTTCGCCGCAACCTTAGGCGCCGGTGCGCCGAATTGGCAATGCCATTGTCGCGGGACAATTCCGCGCCCCCTCTATTTGCGCCGCCGCGCGAAACCTAGTTTGTATGGCGCATGGCCGAGTTTGTTCCCGTTCCCCCGTTTGATCTCGTGGTTTTTGGCGCGACGGGCGATCTTTCGCTGCGCAAGCTTTTCCCCGCGCTGCTGCATCGCTTTCTCGACGGGCAGATTCCGGCGCAATCGCGCATCATCGGCGTGGCGCGATCGGAGCTGGATACGGCCGCGTTTCGCCAGCTGGTGCTGGAGAGCCGCGGCAAGTTTTCGCCCGGCGCGTGCGTGGATGAAGCCAAGTGCGATGAATTCCAGCAGCACATCGAATATGTGCGCCTGGACGCCACCGCGCCGGCGGGCGAATGGGGCGCGCTGAAAGCAGCGCTCGCCAACGGCAATGGCAATACGCGCATCTTTTATCTTTCGACCGCGCCGAACTTGTTCGTGGGCATCGCGCAGCGGCTGAAAGAAGCAGGCATCGCCACGCCCGAGAGCCGCATCGTGCTGGAAAAGCCGATCGGGCGCGATCTGGCGAGCTCGCGTGAAATCAATGACGGCGTGGGCCAGGTGTTCGCTGAACACAACACGTTCCGCATCGACCATTACCTTGGCAAAGAGACAGTGCAGAATCTCTTGGTGCTGCGCTTCGCCAATATGATGGTGGAGCCGATTTGGTCCCGCGCCAATATTGATCACGTGCAGATCACGGTGGCCGAAGAGATCGGCGTCGAAGGGCGCGGCGATTATTACGATAAGTCCGGCGCGCTGCGCGACATGGTGCAGAACCACCTTTTGCAGCTCTTGTGCCTGGTCGCGCTGGAGAGCCCCAATTCGATGGATGGCGATGCGATCCGCACCGAAAAGCTGAAAGTGCTTTCCGCGCTGAAGCGGATCGGCCCGGCGGACGTGGCGGCGAAAACCGTGCGCGGGCAATATCGCGCGGGGCTCAATAACGGCAAAACCGCGCCGGGCTACGCCGAGGAGATCGGCCGCGCCTCGAAAACCGAAACCTTCGTGGCGATCAAAGCGGAGGTGGAAAATTGGCGCTGGGCTGGCGTGCCGTTCTATCTGCGCACCGGCAAGCGCATGGGCGTGCGCCGCTCTGAGATCGTGGTGCAGTTCAAGGATACGCCGGCGCCGATCTTCGGCCAGAATGTCGGCGGCGCGCCCAATCGGCTGGTGCTGCGGCTGCAGCCGGATGAGGGCGTGAAGCTGTGGCTCAATATGAAGGAGCCGGGGCCGGGCGGGTTGCGCATCAAATCGGCGGCGCTCGATCTCACCTACGAGGAAGAATTCGGCGCGCGTTATCCCGATGCGTATGAGCGCCTGCTGATGGATGTGGCGCGCGGCAATCTTGGGCTTTTCATGCGGCGCGATGAGGTGGATGCGGCCTGGATGTGGGCTGATGCGCTGCTGGCGGCTTGGGAAGAGCAGGGCGCTGAGCCGCATGGCTATGCGGCGGGCTCGAACGGGCCGACGCAATCGGCGCTGATGCTGGATCGCGACGGGCGCGCCTGGTGGGATCCGGACTGATGGCCGAACTGAACGCCACGCTCGCCGCCGTCACAGAACGCATCGCGCAGCGCAGCGCCAAGCGGCGGCGGCGCTATCTCGATCTGATCGAAGCATATGATGCAAGCAGGCCCGCCCGCACCAAGATCGCGGAGGCCAATCAGGCGCACACCAGCGCCGGCTGCGCGGTGCAGGATAAAATCCAATTGCTCGGCGGCAAATGGCCCTCGATCGGGATCGTCACCGCCTATAACGACATGCTCTCCGCGCATGCGCCTTATGAGCGTTATCCGGAAATCATCCGCAAAGCTGCGCGCGAGGCGGGCGCGGTGGCGCAGGTCGCGGGCGGCGTGCCGGCGATGTGCGATGGCGTGACGCAAGGCTTCGCCGGGATGGAGCTTTCGCTATTTTCGCGCGATGCGATTGCTTTGAGCACCGCAATTTCGCTTTCGCATGCGACGTTCGATTCCGCATTGCTGCTGGGCATTTGCGACAAGATCGTGCCGGGCCTGCTGATCGGCGCGCTGCGCTTTCCTTGGCTGCCGGCGATCCTCGTGCCCGCGGGGCCGATGCCTTCGGGGTTGCCGAACAAGGAGAAGGCCGCGCGGCGGCAATTGTTCGCCGAAGGCAAGATCGGCCGCGAGGAATTGCTGCTGGCGGAAGCCGAGAGTTATCACGCGCCGGGCACGTGCACATTTTACGGCACGGCGAACTCCAATCAGATGATGGTGGAGCTGATGGGGCTGCATCTGCCGGGCGCGGCGTTCGTGAACCCCAACACGCCGCTGCGCGATGCGCTGACGATCGCGGCGGCCAAGCGCGCGGCGGCGATCACGGGGCTGGGCGCGGACTATCGCCCGATCGGGCGCGTGGTGGACGAGAAAGCGATCGTCAACGCCATGGTGGGGCTTATGGCGACCGGCGGCTCCACCAATCATTTCATCCACCTGCCGGCGATCGCGCTGGCCGCCGGCATCGAAATCAATTGGGATGATTTCGCCGCGCTCTCACGGGCGACGCCGTTGCTGGCGCGGATTTATCCAAACGGCGCGGCGGATGTGAATCATTTCCACGCCGCGGGCGGTATGGGCTATTTGACGCGCGAATTGCTCGAGGCGGGGCTGCTGCACGGCGACGTGCTGAGCGTGGCGGCAGAAGGCTTTGGCGCTTATGCGCAAGAGCCGTTCCTGGCGGGCGAGACGCTGGCTTGGCGCGAGGCGCCGAGCGTGAGCGGCGATGACAGCGTGCTGCGCGGGGCGCGCGCGCCGTTTTCGGCCGATGGCGGCTTGCGCTTGCTGGCCGGCGCGCTGGGGCGCGCATGCGTGAAGGTTTCCGCGGTTGCAGAGGATAAGCGCATCGTCGAGGCGGCGTGCGTGGTGTTCGATAATCAGGCCGACGTGCAGGCTGCGTTCAAGGCGGGCGAGTTGGATAAGGATTGCGTCATCGTCGTGCGTGGGCAGGGGCCGCGCGCGAACGGCATGCCGGAGCTGCACAAATTGATGCCGCTGATCGGCGCGCTGCAGGATCGCGGATTCAAGGTCGCGCTGGTGACGGACGGGCGTCTCTCGGGCGCGAGCGGCAAAGTGCTGGCGGCGATCCATGTGACGCCGGAGGCGGCTGAGGGCGGGCCGCTGGCGAAGGTGCGCAGCGGCGATGTGCTGCGCGTGGATGGCGATGCGGGTGTTCTTGAGGTAATCGCGCCGGCTGAATGGCGCGAACGCGCGCCGGCGCAGCTCGATCTCGCCGCCAATGCGCGCGGCATGGGGCGCGAGCTCTTTTCCCTCTTTCGCCACAACGCCTGCTCGGCCGAGCACGGCGGCAGCGCATTTCCGGACTACGATCCCGCCTAGCGGCGGCCCTGCATTTCAAGCAGGCGCTGGCGGAAAGCCGCGTCGCGCGGGGCGGGCTGGAAGCCTTCGGCGACGGAGATTTCAAGCTCGCGGTTATAGTCGCCGCCCAGCGGCACGGTGAGCCGCTCCACCGTGCGGAAGGTGGAAAAATCCGCCGCCACGAACGGGATGTAATCGCGCGAGGAATGCACCACCAGCACGCGGCCGCTTTCTTCCGCGCGCATCGGATCGGTCGATTCCGCGGAATTGCGCGCATAGCCGTGCAGCAGCCACATGCGCACCGGCGGCAAGGGCGCGCCCGCGCGCCGCGCCTCGCGCCAATAATAAGTCAGCGCGAAATAGGTGGCGCGATCATCCACCAGAACGGCGGTGAACGGCGCTTCGCCCGGCTGCGTGGCGGCGCGCAACGCGATTTCGCGCGCGGTTTCCTCCCAACGCAGCGAGGCGCGCACGTTCTTGAACTGTGCGGACAATTCTGGCGCGAACGGGGCTGCGGTGACGACAGCGCCGATGGCGATGTTGAGCGCCACCGCGCCGGCGAGCCAGCGCCGCCCGGCTTTCTCCGCCACCAGGCGCCCGGCCACCCAAACGATCGCGGCGACAAAGGAAACCACCGCCCAATTGGCGTTCGCGCGCGTGACGAAGGCGATGGTGGTGACGACGGCCAAAGCCGGCAGAACGAACGCAAGCAGCAGCTTATCTTCATCGCTGAGCGTGCCCGCGCGCCGCGCGGCGCGCCATAGCTGGCCGATAAGCGCCGCGAAAATCAGCGGGCCGATCACCAGCATCTGCCCGATCAAAAACTCGGTCAGCTCATTGATGTTGAATAGACGCGTGGGGTTTACGTCGAGATTTTCGGCCGTGTGCGTGGCGGTGACGAAGCCGTTTTGAATGTTCCATATGATGTTGGGCGAAAAGATCGCGAGTGCGATCAGCGCGATCGGAACCCAGCGCCAATCGGTCAGCGCGTCGCGCGCGGGCTTCACCCAAAGCGCGGCCAGCACCATGCAGGCGGGGAAATACAGCATCGCGTACTTGGCTTGCAGCCCAAGCCCGATCGCAACGCCCACGGCGATGGCCCAAATCCAGGCGCGCGTGTTGATCAGGCGCCAGAAGGCGTAGAGCCCGGCCGCCCAGCAGGGCAGCAAGAATACGTCCGTCGAAATGATGTTAGACGAGAAGAAAACGCCGGGAATGGTGAGCCAGCCAAAGCCCGCCCAGAAGCCGGCCCAGGCGCCGAACATGCTGCGCCCGATCAAGAAGCAGAAGATGGCGGTGACCGCGTGCGCCAGCGGCGCGGCCAAGCGCACCGCCCATTCGGCATTGCCAAAAATGCTCGTGGTGGCGGCGATGGCCCAGGCCACCATGGGCGGCTTGGTGAAATAGCCCCAATCGAACGTGCGCGACCAC
>DAOMPU010000165.1:0-6260 GCA_035444925.1 Terricaulis sp.
CTGAAGCGACCCTCTCCCTCGCGGAGAGGGTCGCCGCGAAGCGGCGGGGTGAGGGGCGTTCCGCCGCTCAGGCGCCGGCATGTTTGAACGCCCCTCACCCCCCAACCCCCTCTCCGCAAGGGAGAGCAGGAGCATGACCACCATCGCCCACGCCCCCTGGTTCAAAGCGCCGGAAACGCAAAAGCTGCTCGCGGTGCTGGAAGCGGCGCGCGCGGGCGGCTCGCGCTTCGTTGGCGGGTGCGTACGCAATACGCTGATGGGGCGCGAGGTTGATGATATCGACATCGCCACCCAGCTCACGCCCGATCGCGTGGTCGAGATCGCCAAGGCCGCCGGCTTCGCCGCGCACCCCACCGGCATCGAGCACGGCACCATCACGGTGGTGGCGCATCATCAGCCGTTCGAGATCACCACGCTGCGCCGCGATGTGTCCACCGATGGCCGGCGCGCCACCGTGGCGTTCAGCGAAAGCTGGGAAGAGGATGCGGAGCGGCGCGATTTTCGCCTCAACGCGCTCTACGCGGACGCCAAAGGCGAAATCCACGATCCCACCGGCGGAGGCCTCGACGATGCGCGCGCTGGGCGCGTGATTTTCATCGGCGATGCGTACCAACGCATCAAGGAAGATTATCTGCGCATCCTGCGCTTCTTCCGCTTCAACGCGTGGTACGCGCGCGGCCCGCTCGATCCCGCTGGCCTGCACGCGTGCGCCGATTTGGTCGCGGGGCTGGAGACGCTCTCGGTGGAGCGCATCTGGAAGGAAACCAAGAAGCTGCTGGCCGCGCCTAATCCGCGTGCGGTGTGGGAGGGCATGGAGGCGATCGAAGTGCGCGCCCGCGCGCTGGGGGAGATGAGCAATCATCTGCGCCTCGCGGCTTTGATGACGCTGGAAGCCGATCTCATGTTGCCGATCGATGCGATGACGCGCGTGGCCGCCGCTTTGCCCGATCAGCTCAGCGCCGCCGCTTTCGCGCGCCGTCTGAAGCTCTCCAATGAGGAGCGCGATCGGCTTGTCTCAGCGCTGGGCGATGAGGTGAAGCTCACCTCCTACATGTCGCTGCGCGAAATGCGCCGCGCGATCTACACCATCGGCAATGCCGCGTTCCGTGATCGCGTAATGCTGGCCTGGGCCGAAGCCGGCCATGCCAAGGCGCAGCAATGGCGCGCGCTCGTCGCGCACGCGCAGATGTGGCAGCCGCCCAAAATGCCGCTCACCGGCGATGAAGTGATGGCCGCCGGCGTGCCTGCGGGGCCGAAAGTGGGCGCGGTGATGCGCGAGGTGGAAGCCTGGTGGATCGACGCAGACTTCCCGGACGACAAGCTCTCGATCATCGAGCGCCTGAAAGCGGTGGCGCAGGGAATGGCTTAAGCCGCTTGCGCCTTGCGCCAGCGCGGCCATTCCAGTTTGCGCACCCATTTGCGCGCCGGCTCTTCGATCACGAGATACGCGATCACGGAGGCCGCGACGCAGGCGATGAACACGCCCGCCAGCGCGGCGATGCGCAATGTAAGATCGCTGGCCTCGGTCACGCCCAAGCGCTCCAGCGCGTGAAACCATACGATGTCCACCGGCAGATGGATCATATAAAGCGCGTAACTGGCCGCGCCGAGAAACACGAACGCCCGCCCGCCCATCGGCGCATCCAATCCATGGCGCGCGGTTTCGCCCAAGCCGTAAAGCAAGCCGGCGATGCCGAACCAGGCAAGCCCGGTCCACGCGCCAAAGCTGGTCACGCCCAATATCCAAGCGGCCGAAGCAAACACGATCGGCCAGGCCCAAGCCTTCGGCGCCGCATGCGCGCGGCCGAAAGCGTAAAGCGCAACGCCCAGCAGGAAGGACGGCAAAATCCGCAGCGCGCCGATCTGCGCCGTCATCTGCGAAAAGTCGCGCCCCACGCCGGGCAGCATCGTGTGCAAATTATCGAGCGCCACATAGCTGACGAGGCAAAGCGCCAGCGCGCCCGCGGCCATCGCCGCGCTATGGCGCGCCTTCAGCACAAAGCCCGCGATCAGCGGAAACAGCAGGTACGCCGCCCATTCCGCGCTGATCGACCAGGAGGGAAAATTCCAGCCCACCGCCTCGGTCGTCCCCCAGGCGTGGATCATCAAGAGGTGCGCCGGCAGGTCGCTCCAGCGGAAGCTGTCGGCAGCGCCGACGCCCGCGCCCAGCACAGAGGCGCCCAGCACCAGCACCACCATCGCCGCGAGAGCCGCCAGGTGCATCGGATAGACCCGGGCCAGGCGATTCTTCAGGAAGCCGCCATAGCCGAACCGGCCGTCCTCCAGGCTGGTCAGATAGACGTGCGCCAAGATGAAGCCGGAGAGAGTGAAAAACAGGTCCACCCCCAAATAGCCCTCCGCGACGAAGCCCCAGGCCCCGAGGTCAAGGCCCAGATGGTCCTTGAAATGGTACAGGAGCACCCAGAACGCCGCGAGAAAACGCAGCGAAGTCAGCGGCTTGATGTCTTGGGGATAGGGAAAAGCGGCCATGGCGCTCGCCCCACGCAAGAAAAATGCCGGCCCGCCAGGCTTGTTATAACGCATGTTATAACTTAGATTGACGGGCGAGGATCAGCCCATGACCGATGAAATCAAGAAGCCCGGCGTCTCCGATGGCGAGCGTATTCCGTTCGAAGCGGAAAAGCCCGCGGCCAAGCCGGCCGGGCGCACCCTCAAAGTGCGCAAGATCGGCAATTCGCTCGGCGTCGTGCTGCCCAAGGACGTGCTGGCCAAACTCAATGTGGGCGAAGGCGATGCGCTCACTGTCAGCGATACGCAGAGCGGCGTGGCTTTGCAGCGCCACGATGCCGAGCTGCAAGAGCAGATCGAGGCGGCCCGCCGCGCGATGAAGCGCTATCGCAACGCGTTGCGTGAACTGGCCAAGTGAGCGCCCAGCCGAAATGGCTTGGCGTGGAATCCGTTCTGGTCATGCACGACGAGCAGCTGGCCGAGCATGGCGGTGCGGCGGGCGTGCGGGATTTCGGCTTGCTCGAATCTGCGCTGGCCCGCCCGCGCAATGCGTGGAGCTATGGCCAGGACGACCTCGTCGCCTTGGGCGCGCTCTATGCGGCGGGGGTGATGCGAAACCATCCGTTTGTGGACGGCAACAAGCGCACCGGCTTTCTGGCGGCGTATGCGTTTCTGTACGTGAACGGGGTTGAGATCGTGGCGGATGAAGCCGAAGTGATTGTGCAATGTCTCTCGCTCGCCGCCGGCGAGATCGGCGAGGCGGAGTTTGCGGCGTGGCTGCGCGAGAATGTGCGGGTGCGCTAGCGCTTCACGGCCATTTGGCCACCGGCGGCATGGAGGAAAGGATGCTCTCCACGTTGCCGCCGGTCTTGAGCCCGAACGTGGTTCCGCGGTCGTAGAGCAGGTTGAACTCCACGTAGCGGCCGCGCTGGATCAATTGCTCCTCGCGTTCGGCCTCGCTCCAGGGCTTGTGCAAGTATTTGCGCAAGAGCGGCGGGTAGGCGGCGAGGAAAGCGCGGCCCACTTCCTGCGTGAACGCAAAATCGCGCTTCCAGCTGTCGGCGCCTGCGCCCCCGCTATTGTGGTGATCGTAGAAGATGCCGCCCACGCCGCGCGGCTCGCCCCGGTGCGGCAGCCAGAAATATTCGTCCGCCCATTTCTTGTAACGCTCGTAGAGCCCCGGCTCGTGTGCTTCGCACGCGGCTTTGTAGGGCGCGTGAAACGCAGCAGCGTCGGCGCTGGCTTCATCGCGCTGATAGGCTTGGGTGGGGTTGAGATCGCCGCCGCCGCCGAACCACCATTGCGTGGTCGCGATGTGGCGCGTGTTCATGTGCGCGGCGGGGCAGTGCGGGTTCTTCATGTGCGCGATCAGCGAAATGCCGCTGGCCCAGAAACGCGGGTCTTCCGCCGCGCCGGGGATTTGCTTGGCGAAGTCAGGCGAGAATTGCCCGTACACCGTGCTCACATGCACGCCGACCTTCTCAAAGAAGCGCCCGCGCATCAGGCCCGCGACGCCCCCGCCCTGATCGGCCGACCCATCGCCGCGCCGCCACGGCTTTTTCTCAAACCGGCCGGGCGCGCCCGGATAGAGCGCCTCCGGCGCTTCGTCCTCGAGCCGCTCGAACTCCGCGCAAATCTGATCGCGCAGGTCTTCGAACCAAGCCTTCGCCAGCGCCTTCCGCTCTTCGCTCATCAATCCAGCTTCTCCCAGCCCCCGGTTTGGCGCAGGGCCTCGGTCAACACTATCGCGCCGGCATTGATCACGTTCAGCGACCGCACGCCGCGCGACATTGGGATGCGGACGCTCACCTCTGCGGCCTCATAAAGCTCCCCCGGCGAGCCGGCGCTCTCGCGGCCCAGGATCAGTGTGTCGCCTGTGGAGAACGCGAAGTCCCCGAACGGCAGCGCTCCGTCCGTCTCCACCAGCACCAGGCGGCCCCCGGCGCGCTCTGGCGCGGCCAGGAAGGCGGGGAGGCTGTCATGGCGGGCGATGCGGGCGTGCTCGCCGTAATCCAGGGCGGCGCGCTTGAGGGCCGGGGCGGTCAGCGGGAATCCGCAGGGCTCGATCACGTCGAGCGGAACCCCCAGGCAGGCGGCGAGGCGAATGGCCGCGCCGAGGTTCTGCGGGATATCCGGTTGATAGAGCGCGAGCCGCACGTTATGGCCTCACCGCCGGAGAATCGGGGCGGAATCAGGGTTGAGGTAAGGCATGCGGCTTCACGCCGCGCGCCCCCGCACCCGGGACTAGCCTAGCTTCGCTGGCGAACCAAATCGAGAAAGGCTTGCGGTGGCTGACGCAACGACCGAAGCGCACGGCGACGAAACGTCGAGACGCGACTTTATCTTCATTGCTGCGGGCGGCATGGCCGCCGTGGGCGCCGCCGCGACCGTGTGGCCGTTCATCGACCAGATGAATCCCGCCGCCGACACGCGCGCGCTGGCCTCCACGGAGGTGGATCTCAGCGCGGTCGAGCTTGGCCAGCAGGTGCGCATCCTGTGGCAAGGCAAGCCGGTGTTCGTGCGCCATCGCACCGCCGAGGAAATCGCCGCCGCCCAGCGCGATGATTTCGCCAGCCTGAAAGACCCACAGCACGATGCGGCGCGCCTCGTGCAGTCGAACGGCGAGGCCGGCAAAGCCGAGTTCATCATCCTGCAGGCCAGCTGCACGCACCTGGGTTGCGTGCCCACGTTCGTCGAGGGCTCGTCCTATGGCGGGTGGTTCTGCCCCTGCCACGGCTCGGATTACGATACGTCCGGCCGGATTCGCCGCGGCCCGGCGCCGCTCAATCTGCTGATCGCGCCGTACGTCTATACCAACGAAACCACTATCCGCATCGGCTAAGCCGGCAGGAGCGCCCAAACGTGAGCGGACCCTCTACCTACGAGCCGAAAACCGGCTTTACGCGCTGGCTCGATAAGCGCCTGCCGATCATCCGGCTGGGCTATGACAGCTTCGTGGCCTATCCCACGCCGCGCAATCTCAATTATTGGTGGACGTTCGGGGCGATGCTGTCGCTCTGCCTCGTCGTGCAGATCGTCACCGGCATCATCCTGGCGATGCACTACACCCCGCACGTCGATCTCGCGATGGACAGCGTCCAGCGCTTCAAGCGCGACGTTTCCTTCGGCTGGCTGATTCAGCCGATGCACGCGGTGGGCGCGTCGATGTTCTTCATCGCCGTCTATGTGCACATGTTCCGCGGGCTCTATTACGGGTCTTACAAGGCGCCGCGCGAAATCCTCTGGATCCTCGGCTGCGTGATTTACCTGCTCATGGTCGCCACCGCGTTCCTTGGCTACACGCTGCCGTGGGGCCAGATGAGCTTCTGGGGCGCCACCGTCATCACCAACCTCTTGGGCGCGCTGCCGCTGGTGGGCGAAAGCATCAAGAACTGGCTGATGGGCGGCTTCGCCATTGATCAGCCTACGCTCTCGCGCTTCTTCTCGCTGCATTACCTCTTGCCGTTCGTGATCGCGGGCGTTGTGGCGTTGCACGTGTGGGCGCTGCACGAAGCGGGGCAGAACAACCCGGCCGGCGTGGACGTAAAGTCCAAGGCCGATACCGTGCCCTTCACCCCGCATGCGACGATGAAGGATCTGTTCGCGACCTCGCTGTTCATGATCCTGTTCGCGGTGTTCATTTTCTACATGCCCGACGCGCTCGGCCATGCGGACAATTACATCCCCGCCAACGCGCTACAGACGCCGCCGGAAATTGTGCCGGAATGGTATCTCTTGCCGTTCTACGCGATCCTGCGCGCGGTCGATTTCAACATCGGGCCGATCGATTC
>DAOMPU010000166.1:0-6254 GCA_035444925.1 Terricaulis sp.
GAGTACGACATCAATCCCGAGCGCTGGTTTTTCGAGTGCCATTTCAAGGGCGATCCGGTGATGCCGGGATGCCTGGGGCTCGACGCCATGTGGCAGCTGGTGGGCTTCTTCATGTGCTGGGCGGGCTCGCCGGGCCGGGGCCGGGCGCTCGGCGTGGGCGAGGTTCAATTCCGCGGCCAGATCACGCCGAAGACCAAATTGGTCACCTACGAGATCGACATGAAGCGCGTGATCCAGCGCTCGCTGCACATGGGCATCGGCGACGGCGTCGTTAAAGCCGATGGCGTGCCTATCTATACGGCTAAGGATCTCAAAGTCGGCCTGTTCAGCCCTGAGCAGCTCGAAGCGCAGATGAAATAGGGAGCGAGCATGCGTCGCGTCGTCGTCACCGGAATGGGGATCGTCTCCTCGATCGGCAACAATACGCAAGAAGTGCTGGCCAGCCTGCGCGAAGCCAAGAGCGGCATCATCGCCGCGCCGGAATACGCCGATAAGGGCATGCGCTCCCAAGTGCACGGCCAACCCAGCGTGAAGCCCGAAGAGGTCGTCGATAAACGCAACATGCGTTTCATGGGCGAAGGCTCGGGCTGGAATTTCATCGCCATGGAGCAGGCCATCGCGGACGCGGGCCTCTCCAAAGAAGAAGTCTCCAATCCGCGCACCGGCATCATCATGGGCTCGGGCGGACCTTCCGCGCGCGCGATCGTGGCCGCAGCGGACACCGCGCGTGAAAAAGGCGCCAAGCGCGTCGGCCCGTTCGCGGTGCCGAAAGCCATGAGCTCCACGGCGAGCGCGACGCTCGCCACGCCGTTCGAGATCAAGGGCGTGAACTATTCGATCAGCTCCGCCTGCGCGACCAGCGCGCACTGCATCGGCGACGCTTACGAACATATCCAAAGCGGCAAGCAGGACATCATGTTCGCCGGCGGCAGCGAAGAGCTGGATTGGACGCTCTCGGTGCTGTTCGACGCCATGGGCGCAATGAGCACGAAATATAACGACACGCCCGCACGCGCCTCACGCGCGTATGACAAGGGCCGTGACGGTTTCGTCATCGCCGGCGGCGCGGGCGTGCTCGTGCTTGAAGAATACCAGCGCGCCAAAAAGCGCGGCGCCAAGATTTACGGCGAAGTCGCCGGCTATGGCGCCACCAGCGACGGGCACGACATGGTCGCCCCCTCCGGCGAAGGCGCCACGCGCTGCATGCAGATGGCGATGCGCTATCTCGACCGCCCGGTGGATTATCTCAACACGCACGGCACCTCGACGCCCGTGGGCGATCTGAAGGAAATGGAAGCCGTGCGCGCCGTGTTCGGCGCGAAACCGCCGATGATCTCCAGCACCAAGTCGCTGACTGGCCATTCGCTCGGCGCGGCCGGCGTGCAGGAGGCGATCTATTCGCTGCTGATGCTAAACAACGGCTTCGCCTGCGAAAGCGCGCACATCGAAGAGCTGGACGAGGCGTTCGCCGATCTGCCGATCCTGCGCAAGCGCGAGGATCGTGAGCTCAATTGCGTGCTGTCCAATTCGTTCGGCTTCGGCGGCACGAACGCCACGTTGGCGTTCACGCGGATCGCGGCTTGAAAGAACGCGCCGGCCTGTCGTGAAACAAGCCGGCGCGTGAGCGATCCCGAGACGAGGGGTTAGTTCGGCGCGGCGCCGCTCAGCTCTGCATTCGGCGCACCATCACCGTACACGGCGTCAAACGCCCATACCCCGCCGCCCACCAGCGCAAGCGCGATCAGCACGCCCATCACGCCGCCCCGTTTGGAGCGCGCGACGCGCACTTCGCCATCTTCGCCGACATAAGCTTCACGGATACGGGCCAAACGCGCCTCCTGATTTCAGCTGGCCAACGCGTGCATCGCGCGCCGGTTCCCTCAAGCTGCGCGCCAGATCGGCGCCGGCAGCGGATCGCGGAATGAGAAGCGCTCCAAATGCCTGAACACGACATCGCCGAGGCGCGCAGCTTCCCCAGCGTCCAACGTCTCGACACGCACATGGAGCGCTTGGGGCGAGGCTTTCAGCAAGCACACGCTCTCGGCGCTGAACGGCACGCGGCCTTCTTGCGGCGTGAACGTCACCTCGAATTTGTGGCTCCAATGTTTGCAGAGCTGCTGCAAATAGCGGCTGGCTTCGGCGGTGGGGATGTCCGCCTCGATGGCATGCATGCTCAACTCCGTTCGATTGCCTTCGCGGCATTGTCGAGCGCAGCGGCCACAGCCTCGAGCTCCGTGTCAGATAGGGGGCCGCGCTCCATGCGCAAGCGCAGCGCCAGCTTGAGGTTCTGCATCGCGCGAACCACCTGCGGGGCGCGTTCGCCCGCGAACATCTCCCGCGCCGCGGCGATGCGCGCGAAAATCGCGTCCACTTCGCCCTGATTGGCGGCGAGCTCGGCCTTGCCCTGCGCGGTGGCGGCGTAGAGCTTCTTGGCGCCCTCGCTGGCGCTGAGCTCGGCCAGCCCCATGTCTTCCAGCATGGTCAGCAAGGGATAGATGACGCCCGGGCTTGGCGCGTAGGCGCCGCCGACGCGATGCTCGATCTCCTTGATGATCTCGTAGCCATGACGCGGCTGCTCAGCGATCAGCGCAAGCACGATGGTGCGCAGCGCGCCCTGCTCGAACATGCGCCGCCCCCCGCCGTGGCGGCGGCCGTGCCGGCCCGGGCCATGGCGATGCCCCCAGCCTTCGTGCGATCTGGGGCCGCGCGCCCAACGTTCTTTGTGTTTTCCTCGGTGAAACATGATCAATCTCCGTCTGTGTTTCGATATATCTAACGATAAGATATATCGAAACTGTATCATGTCAAGTCGCCCGATCAGCCTTGACCGTACGGCCCCGGCGCCTCCAGGTGCGCGCCACGGATTTTGGGAGTGAGGCCATGGCCGACGAATGGGTGTTTCCGAAGGGCGAACTGATGGCCGGCAAGCGCGGCCTCATCATGGGCATCGCCAATTCCAATTCGATCGCCTGGGGCATCGCCCAGCAATGCGCCGCCCAAGGCGCGGAGCTGGCCTTCACCTATCAGGGCGAAGCGCTGGAAAAGCGCGTGCGCCCGCTGGCTGAAAGCATCGGCGTGGACACCATGCTGGAGTGCGACGCCACCAATGACGATCACCTCGACGCGGCTTTCGCGGCGCTCGAGAAGAAATGGGGCAAGCTCGATTTCCTCGTCCACTCGATCGCCTTCTCCGACAAAAGCGAGCTCAAAGGTTCGTTCGTGGAAAACACCACGCGCGAAAACTTCCTGCGCACGATGGACATCTCGGCGTTCTCGTTCGTCGCCGCCGGCAAGCGCGCGGCCAAGCTGATGCAGGGGCGCGGCTCGATGCTGACGCTCTCTTATCTCGGCGCCGAGCGCGTGCTGCCGAGCTATAACGTGATGGGCGTGGCCAAGGCGTGCCTCGAAGCCAGCATGCGCTACATGGCGCGCGACCTTGGCCCCCAAGGCATCCGCGTGAACGCGATCAGCGCCGGCCCAATGAAGACGCTGGCTATGGCCGGCATCACCGGCGGGCGCGGGCTTATTCAGACGGGCCGCGAATGGTCGCTGATGAAGGAAGACACCTCGATGGAAGGCATCGCCGGCTGCGCGCTGTGGCTGGTGAGCGATCTTGGCCGCTCGACGACCGGCGAAGTGGTGCACGTGGATGCCGGCTTCCACGCGGTCGCGGTGCCGACGTTGGACGGCGAGGGCTAATCGCCCTCGTCCGCGGGCGTGCTTTCCGCCTCGCGCAGCACCGCCTTCGCGCGCTCAAGCACGTCTTCATCCACCAGCAGCCGCCAGCCGCTCATCCAGGTGGGATCGATTTCGGCCATGGTGATGTGCGCGTCGGGCGCGAAGGCTTCGACGCCATGCGCGCGCAGCAGCCCCTGCGCAATCAGCGCTTCGGGGCGGGAGGAGAAAGAAGCGAGAAGAACAAGATCGGCCATAGGCGCATTATAGGCGCCAAAGCACAGAGGTCATGTACGCAACGCGGCTTGGGAACCGAACCCAGACCGCATGGCCGCGTTGTCCGTGCATGAGTTCGGGAATGTGGATCGCAATCGGGATCGCCATCGGCGCCGGGATCGGCGCCATGATGGAAAACCCCGCCATCGGCATCGCCATTGGATTGGCGATTGGCGTGGCCCTTGCGGGCATTGAGCGCGGCCGAAAGCCCCTGCGCTAGTTCCACAAAGAAGAAAGCCCGCCCCTTTCGAGGCGGGCTTTCCGTTTGCGTTGGCGCTTAAGGCTTAGTCGCCGCTGGCCTCGCGGCGCGGGCGGCGGTCACGGTCGCCGCCGCGGCGGGGGCCGCGGTCGCCGCGGTCGCGGCGCGGGCCTTCGTCGATGGCTTCATCGCCGAGTTCGGCGGTGAGATCGGCGCCGGTGGCTTGATCCACCACCTTCATCGAGAGGCGCACTTTGCCGCGATCGTCGAAGCCCAAGAGCTTCACCTTCACGGTGTCGCCTTCCTTCACCACGTCACCCGGCTTTTCCACGCGCTCACGCGCGAGTTGGGACACGTGGACGAGGCCGTCCTTGGCGCCGAAGAAGTTCACGAAGGCGCCGAATTCCATCACCTTCACGACCTTGCCTTCATAGATCTGGCCGACTTCCGGTTCGGAGGTGAGGCTCTTGATCCACTTGATCGCGGCTTCGATCGCTTCGGCGTTGGCGGAGGCCACCTTCACCGTGCCGTCGTCCTCGACGTTCACTTTCGCGCCGGTTTTTTCCACGATTTCGCGGATCACCTTGCCGCCCGTGCCGATCACATCGCGGATCTTATCGACCGGAATCTTGATCTGCTCGATGCGCGGGGCGTTCTTGCCGACTTCACCACGCGGCGCGTCCATGGCCTTGGCCATTTCGCCGAGGATGTGCAGGCGCGCGCCATGCGCACGATCAAGCGCGACTTGCATGATCTCTTGCGTGATGCCGGCGACCTTGATGTCCATCTGCAGCGAGGTGATGCCCTTTTCGGTGCCCGCCACTTTGAAATCCATGTCGCCCAGGTGATCTTCATCACCCAGGATGTCGGTCAGCACTTCAAAGCCGTAATCCTCAAGGATGAGGCCCATCGCAACGCCCGCGACCGGCGCGGAAATCGGCACGCCCGCATCCATCAGCGCCAGCGAAGAGCCGCACACCGTGGCCATCGAAGAAGAGCCGTTCGACTCGGTGATCTCGGAAACGAGGCGCACCGTGTAGGGGAATTGCTCTTGCGTCGGCAGCACCGCGCGCATGGCGCGCCACGCCAATTTGCCGTGGCCGATTTCGCGGCGCCCGGCGCCGCCCATGCGGCCGGTTTCACCGACGCTGTAGGGCGGGAAATTGTAGTGCAGCATGAAGCGCTCTTTGGTCGTGCCCGAGAGCGCGTCGATGAATTGCTCATCTTCCGCAGTGCCGAGCGTGGCGACCACGATCGATTGCGTCTCACCGCGCGTGAACAGCGCCGAGCCGTGCGTGCGCGGCAGGAAGCCGACTTCCGAAGTGATCGGGCGCACTTTATCGACCGGGCGGCCGTCGATGCGGCCCTTCTCCTTCACGATGCGCGAACGCACAGTGTCGGATTCTACTTCCTTGAATACTTCCTTGAGCACCAGCGGATCGGCGCCGTCGGGGTTGGCGTCGCTCTTGGCGAGTTCGGCCTTGGCCTTATCGCGCAGCGCGCCGACGGCGGCGTAGCGCTCGTCCTTCTTGGTGATCTTGTAGGCGGCGGCCAGCTCCGTGCCCACGAGTGCGGCAACCTTCTGCTTCAGCGCGGAATGATCCGGCGGCGCGAAATCGAACGGCTCTTTGCCGGCCTTTTCCGCGAGATCGATGATCGCATCGATCACCGGCTGCATGCCCTTGTGCGCGAGGCTGAGCGATTCCAGCATTTGCGCTTCGGTGAGCTCCTTCACTTCGGATTCGACCATCATGATCGCGCCCGCTGTGCCGGCGACGACGAGATCGAGGTCGGAAGTTTTCATCTGCTCGATGGTCGGGTTCAGCACCGGCTTGCCTTCGATCCAGCCCACGCGGCTGGCCGCGATCGGGCCCATGAACGGCACGCCGGAAATGGTCAGCGCCGCTGACGCCGCCACCATCGCCAGGATGTCGGATTCGTTCTCGTTGTCCCACGAGAGCACCGTGATGATGACTTGCACTTCGTTCTTGAAGCCATCGACGAAGAGCGGGCGGATCGGGCGGTCGATCAGGCGCGAGAGCAGCGTTTCGCGCTCCGTGGGGCGGCCTTCACGCTTGAAGAAGCCGCCGGGAATGCGGCCCGA
>DAOMPU010000167.1:0-6247 GCA_035444925.1 Terricaulis sp.
TTGCTGGCCAAGCGCTCGAAATACGCGCCCATCGGCGTGAAGCTGTCTTCCGCGCCGCAGCGCAATTTCGTCGCCCGCATCCGGCAATCTCCAAAGATTACCCGCCTGCGTAAGAAACTATGCACAGCCGCGCCGGTTCGCGTTTCGCGCGCGGATCATTGTGGATATCTATTTGCTCTCCTTGTGCAGCACGGTGAGCGCAAGGCCGAGCAGGGCGGCAAAGCCCAAAGCGCGGCCGATCTCCGCGCCGTACCAAGCGCCGTGGCTGATCGCGGGCGCCGCAGACAGCAGCAGCCCCGCCGCGACGCCCCATGCGCCGGCGAGCAACCGCAATCCGCCAGACATTTTCCGCCAGGTGCGAAACCAGCCCGTCAGCAACAACGCGCCTGCCAGCATATCCAATGTCGGCCATACGCCCGCTTGGCTGATCTGCAGCGCCGCGCCCGCCGCGAACATCGCGCCCATCGCCAGCGCTAGCCACGCGCTCACATTGCCAAACCACGTCATCGCATTCCCTCCGCCCGCGTACGCTAGCAGCGCGGTTCCCCCCAGAGAAGAGCGGCAGAAGAGCGGGAGAAAAGCTGCGATCTCAAACGCTTTGCGCCGCCCATTGGCGCGCGCGCCTCATTGCGTATAGTGCCCCCGCTCGGGGGAGCGGCGGGGGAGAGAGCGATGACCTTCATTTTGCGGTGGCCGGCTGTGCTGGTGCTGTTCGCGCTGGTGGCGGTCTGCGTGCTTGCGGCCGTGAGCGCTGGCGCGGAACTCATGGGCTATGCCGCGCCGAACGCCCAGGTGCAGAGCGTGCAGGCTGAAGCCGCCGCCGCCGGCGCCGGCGCGGCCACTTGGCTCGATGTCGGCCTCTGGGGCGCGGCGGCGATTTTCTTTCTGGTGGGCGCCATCCGCCTCATCCGCCGCACGCAGGGCTTTTGGGTGTGGCTCTTGGGCTTTGCCGCTTATGCCGGCCGCTGGGCCTACGCGCAGGGCCAAGACGTGGTCGCGCAGCTGCAAGCGATCGACGTGAACGCCTATCGCGATCCGCAAGCTCTGCTGGCGCGTCCAGAATCGTTCGAGGCCCAAGTCGGCATTCTCGCCATCATCCTGATCGTGGGCGTGTTCGTCGCCATCGTGGACGGCGCCGATCGCGCCTATTGGGACAAGCAAGGCGCGTAAGAACGCCGCGCAGGGCAGGGGCGCCCAAGCGCGCCCCCAATCCCGCATTGAATCAGCGCGCCCCCGCGCTTAGGTTCCGCGCAAATTTCACGCGGAGCGGACATGAGCTACGATCTCGTCATCATCGGCGGCGGCCCTGGCGGCTATAATGGCGCGATCCGCGCCGGCCAGCTCGGCCTCAAAACCGCGATCATCGAAAGCCGCGGCAAGCTCGGCGGCACCTGCCTCAATGTCGGGTGCATTCCCTCCAAGGCGCTGCTGCACGCCAGCGAATATTACGAAGCGGCGGCCAAGACGTTCCCATCCATGGGCGTGAAGATCGAAGGCCTCTCGCTCGATCACGGCGCCTTCATGAAGCAGAAGGACGACGCGGTTGAGGGGCTGACCAAGGGCGTCGAGTTCCTAATGAAGAAAAACAAGGTCGATTACGTCAAAGGCTTCGGCCGCATCCTTTCGCCCGGCAAAGTTGAAGTCACTGGCGCGGATGGCGCCAAGCAAACGCTCGAAACCAAGAACATCCTGATCGCCACCGGCTCCGAGCCCGCGGGCCTGCCGAACGTCGATATCGATGAGGAGCGCGTGGTCACCTCCACCGGCGCGCTGAAGCTTTCCCAAGTGCCCGGCAAGATGATCGTGATCGGCGCCGGCGTGATCGGGCTGGAGCTGGGTTCGGTGTGGCGCCGGCTTGGCGCGGAAGTCACCGTGGTCGAATTCCTCGACCGCATCACCCCCGGCATCGACAACGAAATCGCCACCGCCTTTCAGCGCACGCTGAAAAAGCAAGGCATGACGTTCGAGCTCGGTCAGAAGGTCACCGGCGTCGAGAAAACCCGCGGCGGCCTCGTCGTTTCGATTGAACCCGCCAAGGGCGGGGCAGGGCGCACTTTGGAAGCGGACGTTGTGCTGGTCGCGATCGGGCGCAAGCCGTTCACGCAAGGGCTCGGCCTCGAAGATGTCGGCGTGCGCATGGATAAGCGCGGCTTCATCGAAACCGATCATCACAAGACGAACATCGCCGGCATCTACGCCATCGGCGATTGCACGCACGGCCCCATGCTGGCGCACAAGGCCGAAGAAGAAGGCATCGCCGCCGTGCAGATCATCGCCGGCAAATGGGGCCACGTGAATTACGACGTGATCCCGTCCGTCATCTACACCGATCCTGAAGTCGCCGTCGTCGGCAAGACCGAGGAGGAGCTGAAGCAAGCGGGCGTCGAATACAAGGTCGGCAAATTCCCGATGATCGCCAACTCGCGCGCGCGCACCAATCACGAAACCGAAGGCATGGTGAAAGTGCTGGAGGAGGTCGCCACTCAGCGCGTCGTCGGCGTGCACATGATGGGCTCGGGCGTGGGCGAGATGATCGGCGAAGTGTGCGTGGCGATGGAATTTGGCGCCTCCGCCGAAGACATCGCCCGCACCTGCCACGCCCACCCGACCATGTCCGAAGCCATCCGCGAAGCCGCTAAGGGCGTGGACGGCTGGCTGATGCAGGCGTGATCTCGGACGACGATCGCTTGAAGCTGTTGCGGGAGCTTGCACGCAAGTTCCCCGGACATGACGTGCGCATTGATCTCAGCGCACAATGGGAGCGCGAGGGCGTTGTCGTCGCCATCCATCTCGGCCGTGACGGCATGTTTGTATCGTTGAACGGCTGCCAGTCGCAGGTCGAGTCCGCCGCGCATGCGCTCGAAACGCTCGAGGGCGTGTTCGCGGACCGCATCGTCGGCGTCACCGCCTATGATGGCGATGCGCCGGTCTATTCCGGCCTGGCGCCCGCGGACGATCCGAGCGCCGGGTTTCCGCGCTTGGATAAG
Organism: Terricaulis sp.; assembly: GCA_035444925.1. GTDB lineage: Bacteria > Pseudomonadota > Alphaproteobacteria > Caulobacterales > Aquidulcibacteraceae > Vitreimonas. The sequence continues at coordinate 2,988 of DAOMPU010000167.1, forward strand.
CCTGGCGGCTTCAACATGCCGCCTATCGACAGCATCCAGCTGCAAAGCTGGTCCGGCGCGCGCGACGAAGAGCGCGCCTTCGTTGGCGACGACTAAGGCGCGATCAGTTGCAATTTCGGGAAATAGCGCCGATAGCGCCTGGCGTCGCGCGTCAGCAGTTTCAGCCCCGCGATAGCCGCATGCGCACCGATGAAGAAATCGGGCAGCACGCCCGTGCGCGCGCCGCCCGCTGCGCGGTATTTCTGAAACGCCTTCGCCGCGAGAAACAGCGCCGCGCGCGGCGGTGCTTCGTGGGTTAGCCCAGCGGCGTCCACGAAGCCGTCCACGTCCTCCACGCGCGCAAAGCGCACCGAGAGTTCGGCGTACACTGCGTCATTGATGATCAGCGGCCCTTGCAGCGCCGCCGCGTCGAGCTGTTGGATCGACCAATTAGCCCAATGCGGATCGTTGGTCGCCACGTCCAGGAGGACGTTGGTATCGACCATGGTGCTCATTCGCCGCGCGTCAGCGCCATGATCTGATCGGTGCTGAGGCCCTTGCCGGCGCGCCCGCGCAGCGCCGCAAAACGGCTCTTGCCCGGCTTGCCGCGCGCCTTGCGCACCGTCACGCAGCCATCGGCGCCGAGTTCGAACGTCACTTCATCGCCCGGCCTCACGCCAAGGCGGTCACGCACCGGCTTCGGGATCGTGACTTGGCCTTTGGTGGTTAGCGTGCTCATAGGTAATACCTCGAATGCACAAGGTAATACTCTGGGCCGCGAATGGCAAGCCGCCCGCCCCAGCCTGTGAGTATTTCCAAACCCTAACTTTCCACCGGCCTTCGACTCCTCTTCCATCCTGTGCGCAAAGCGAACGGGGAGTGCGCGCATGCTGGTGCTGAATTCCGAACGGCTGGCGCTGTTGGCGCTCGACCAAAGCCTCGCGGCCCTGCAGGCGGGCAGCCGCGCCGCGTTCTTCAACGCCATCGCCGTCACGCACGAGCCGGTGTGGCCGCCCGCGCCGTTCGAGGCGCACGCTTTCGAGTGGGCGGCCAAGCATCTGCGCCAAGATCCCGAAGGGCAGGGCTGGTACGGCTGGGCGCTGCTCGCCAATGGCGGCGAGCGCCAGCCCCCGCGCATCATCGGCATCGCCGCTTTGATTGGGCGCCCCGATGAGGATGGCGACGTGGAAATCGCCTTCGGCCTGCTGCCGGAGTTTCGCGGGCGCGGCTACGGCGCAGAGACGGTGCGCACGCTCTCGGCCTGGGCGTTCGGGAACGGCGCCGCGCGCGTGATTTCGCACCTGGATGCGGAAGATCACACCGCCCAGCACACGCTGGCCAAGATCGGCTTTAGCGATACCGGCGAGCCGCCTTATCCCGGCGTCGCCAAATGGGCGCTGAGCGCGGCGGCGTAGGCTATTCCGCCGCGCTGATCAGCGCTTGCAGCTTGTTCAGATAGCCGATCCAGGCATTGCGGCCTTTGGCCGTCAGATGCACCAAAGTATGCGGCTTCTTGCCGAGAAACGTTTTCTCGATCTTCACGTAACCCGCTTCTTCAAGCTTGGAGAGATGCGTGGAGAGATTGCCGTCGGTGGCGTTCACCTTGGCTTTCAGCTCCACGAACGGGGCAGGGGAGACGGTGGAGAGATAGGCCATCACCCCAAGGCGCAAGCGCCCGTGAATGACGTCGTCCAGCGCCGTATGATCAAAGCTCGACATCAAACGGTCGTCGAGGGCTCGGCGCGGATCATGATCAAGCCCGGCGTCAGCAGCACGCACAGCGCCGCCGCGGAGGCCGCAAGATAAGCCCAAGGCTGAGTCATGGCGAGCCAGAGCAGCAAGCTCACCGCGAATGCCGCGTAGGCGAAGCCCTTCAGCCAGCCTTTCTCGGTGATCGTCGCGGTGGTCATCAGCGCCAAGCCGTAGATGCCGAACACCACCGCCATGATCACATCCGCCTGGCTGGGGTCGCGCTGCAGTGCGCCGGAAACCAGGCAGCCCACAACGGCGGCGAAGATCGCAAGCGTGGCCGCGTTCCACACCGCCCGGTCAATCCTGTTGCCAAGCGCCGAGCCGCCCGGCAACACCCGCACGCGCTGGTACACGATGGTGCAGCCGATGCCGGCGCCGACGCCGAACAGCGCCCAAAGCGCGCCGAGCGACCAAGGCGGCGCTTCGATCAACCCTGTGCTCAGCGCCCAATGCGCCAGATAGGTCACGCACAGCAAGCCGCCGAACAGAACCAGGTAGCGCCCGCTGATCAGCGGCGCCTGGCGGCCCTCCTCGGCCAAAGTGCGCGCATACGAGAGATCGGCCAGCATTTCCTCACGCGTCATCGCGCTTTCTCCTCGTAACTTTGAAAAACAAAGTACCCGGAGATTAAGAGGGTGTCAAGCGCGGCGCCCCGCACGGGGCATCGGCGAAGAGGGAAGGGCAGGAGAGATGCGCGCGAAGCGCGATCAGCGATGTCGATAAAAGCGGCGGGCCAAACGGCGGCGTTCGAAGCAGGAGCGGGGGCAGTGGAGACGCGGTGAACGCATCGGATCCTATCTGTGCTCGGAATTGGCCCTGATCGTCGTGGTCGTGGAGTGAGAATTCGATCGTCTGAAACGGAGAAGGGGGATGCCGAAGCATCCCCCTTTCCTTGTCGCTTTACATGGCGGCGGCGGGAGCCTTGCGCGCCTTGCGGACCGTCTTGCGGGCCGTCTTGCGGGCCGGCTTCTTCGCAGCCTTGCGCACGGTCTTCTTCGCCGTCTTGCGAACGGTCTTGCGAGCGGCCTTCTTCGCCGGCTTCTTCGCAGCCTTCTTCGCCTTGCGGACGGTCTTCTTCGCAGCCTTGCGCACCGTCTTGCGAACGGTCTTGCGGGCCGACTTCTTCGCGGGCTTCTTCGCCGCCTTCTTAACCTTCTTAGCCATCTTCATTTCCTCATCTTTACTTGTGTTGGTACTAGGTTGGGTTGGGAGTTGTTTGACTCTCCGAGGATTTTTTTCGCCGAATTTGGTTTGCAAGTAGTTTCCGCAAGTCATCGCGCGATTTTTTCTGCGCGCTCGATTTTTTCTCTCTGCGAACACTGTGTGATTTCGCTACGGGCCTTGAAAAATAAGGCGCGCAGAGAAATGCGCGCGTGCGAAAAAGCTCATGCGCGCGGATGCGCGCGTGCGTACGCCTGCAAAATTTTTTTTGCATCGACGTCGAGATAGCCCTGCGTTGTCGAGAGCGATTCGTGTCCGAGCAGCTCTTGGATGGCGCGCAGATCGCCGCCGGCGGCGAGCAAATGGGT
>DAOMPU010000168.1:0-6241 GCA_035444925.1 Terricaulis sp.
TGGCGGCGGTGGGGTCGGTGGTGAACGAAAGCCGGCCTTGCTCGACGTTGTTTTTCACCAATTCATCGAGGCCCGGCTCGAAGATCGGGATTTCGCCTTTCTGCAGGCGCGCGATCTTGCCTGCGTCCTTATCGACGCATGTCACCACATGGCCGAAATCGGCGAAGCACGCGCCGGAGACAAGGCCGACATAGCCCGTGCCAATCATCGTCACGCGCATGGATCAAATCTCCTGATTGTAGGCGCCGACTTCGGGGAAGCGGCCAAGGCGGGGCTTCACTTCCTCGCGGAACAAGGCCCGCATATCGTCTTCGCTGGTCATGCTTTCAACCACCGCGACAAGCTCGGGTTTGTTGGACGAAGCGCGCACCAGCACCCAGGAGCCATCCTCCAGCGTCACGCGCGCGCCGTTCACGGTGTTCACGTCGCGAATGGCGCGGCCAAGGATTTTGCCGCCGTCCTTCGCCAGCTGCTGATATTGCGCCACCACAGCATCGACGATGCCGTACTTCTTCTCGTCATCGCAATGCGGGCTCATGGTGAGCGAGGTGAAGCTCTTGGGCAGCGCCTTCTTGAGTTCCGAAAGTTTCTTGCCGGGGTTGCGGTCCAGCATCGCCAATACGGCGGCGGCGGCCACGATGCCGTCATCGTAGCCATAGCCCAGCGGCTCGCGGAAGAAGAAGTGGCCGGACTTTTCAAAGCCGGCGAGCGCGCCGAGTTCGGTGGTGCGCCGCTTGATGTAGGAATGGCCGGTTTTCCAATAATCGACCTTGGCGCCGTTGGCCCTCAGCACGGGATCGACCGCGTAGAGCCCGGTGGACTTCACATCGGCCACGAACACCGCGTTCGCGTGCGTGGCCGAGAGATCGCGCGCCAGCATGAGGCCGACCTTATCGGCGAAGATTTCCTCACCTTCATCGTCCACCACGCCGCAGCGGTCGCCGTCGCCGTCGAAACCGAGCGCGAGGTCGGCGCCGTGCGCTTTCACGGCGGCGGCCATGTCGTGCAGCATTTCGCTGTCTTCTGGGTTGGCGTTGTAATTCGGGAAGGTCCAATCGAGGTTGGCGTGCAGGTCGATCACCTCCGCGCCCATGCGGCGCAATGCTTCCGGCGCGAACGCGCCGGCCGTGCCGTTGCCGCACGCGGCGATCACTTTGAGCGGGCGCGAAAGCTTCACGCGCGAGGCCGCGTCGGCGATGTAGCGCTCGGCCATGCCATCCACACGCACATATGCGCCGCCCGCGCGCGGCTTGAACTTGCCGCCCAGCACGATGTCTTTCAGCTGGCCCATCTCGTCAGGCCCGAAGGTGAGCGGCTTGTTCGCGCCCATCTTCACGCCGGTCCACCCGTTCTCATTGTGGCTCGCCGTCACCATCGCCACGCATGGAATGTCGAGCGCGAATTGCGCGAAATAGGCGGTGGGCGAAAGCGCGAGGCCGATGTCATGCACCTCGATGCCCGCCTGGATCAGCCCCAGCGTCAGCGCCTGCTTGATCGACTGGGAGTAGAAGCGGAAATCGTGCCCGGTCACGATCTTCGGCGCCACGCCAAATTCGTGGATCAAAGTCCCCAGCCCAAGGCCCAGCGCCTGCACGCCTAAGAGGTTAAGTTCAGGCGCTTTTTGGTTGCCCTGGATGCCGAACCACCAGCGCGCGTCGTATTCGCGAAAGCCGGTCGGCTTCACCAGCGGCAGGGCTTCAAATTCGGGCGTATTGGCCGTGAGGCTCGCGCGGGGGGCGGGCAGCATGGGGAGGCTTTCTGGACGGCGGCAGGAGGCGGCAGGGTTTGGGGGAAAATGACAGAAAGTGCAATCGATCCCGCGCAGACCGGGAAGCGCCCATGGTGAATAGGCGCCATGCCGGGGGAAAGGGTTGACCTGCGCCGCCCTGGGCCGGAGAAGCGCCCCCATGCCTTACCTCGCCCTTCTCCGTCACGGCCAAAGCCAGTGGAATCTGGAAAACCGCTTCACCGGTTGGGTGGATGTGGATTTGACCGCTGACGGCGAAGCCCAGGCGCGCCAGGCCGGCGCGCTGCTGGCCGCGAGCGGGGTGGATTTCGACAAGATGTTCACCTCGGTGCAGACCCGCGCAATCCGTACGGGCAGCTTGGCGCTGGAGGCCGCCAAGCTGGCCTGGCTGCCGGTGGCGCGCGATTGGCGGCTGAACGAGCGCCATTACGGCGCGCTGACCGGCCTCGATAAGGCCGAAACCGCCGCCAAGCACGGCGATGCGCAAGTGAAAGTGTGGCGCCGTTCCTATGACGTGCCGCCCCCGCCGCTGGAGGCGGGGGGCGAGTTCGATCTCTCCAAGGATCGCCGCTACGCAGACGCCAAAGTGCCGGCCACGGAATCGCTGAAGCTGACGCTGGAGCGCGTGCTGCCCTATTGGGACGCGGCGATCGCGCCCGATTTGAAGGCCGGCAAAAATCTAATCATCGCCGCGCACGGCAATTCGCTGCGCGCGATCGTGAAGCATCTGTTCCAGGTGCCGGATGATCAGATCGTCGGCGTGGAAATTCCCACCGGCAACCCGATGCTGATCGAGCTCGATGCAAGCCTGAAGCCGATCAGCGTGCGCTATCTGGACGAAAAGCGCGCCGAAAAGCTGCCGGCGTTGCCTTGACCGATGAAGCCTTCATGCAACGCGCACTCGATGTTGCGGCGCGGAATGTGGGCGCTACCGGCGATAACCCTTCCGTTGGCTGTGTGATAGTGAAGGACGGCGTGGTGATCGCGGAAGGCGTCACCGATGCGGGCGGGCGCCCGCATGCGGAGGAGCGTGCGGTGCAGGGCGTCGATGCGCGCGGCGCAACGGCGTACGTCACGCTGGAGCCCTGCGCCAAGCGCACAAGCGGCGCAATGTCCTGCAGCGATCATCTGATTTCCGCAGGCGTGGCGCGCGTGGTGATCGCGGCGCGCGATCCGCATCCGTTCGCGGATGGCGCCGGCATTGCGCGCATGCGCGCGGCGGGCGTCGCGGTGGAGATCGGCTTGCTGGAAGCGGAAGCGCGCGCGCAGAATGCGGCTTTCTTTGCGAAATGGGATAAAGGCTAGGCGAGCAAGCTTTTCAGCGCATCCTTGGCCGCCACGCCTTCCACATGAATGCGGCCCCACAGCCCCAAAAACAGCAGCGGCCAGCGGCGCTCGGCGTGCGCCTCTTCGGTGAAGATCATGCGCACTGTGTCTGCGTCGGCCGCGGCGCGCACCGCCTCGACATCGGCGAGTGCTGCGCCGAGCTCTTTCGCGCGCGGCGCGATCCAGGCCGCCACTGGCACGGTGAAGCCGCGCTTCTTGGCCCACGGCTCGGCGGCGGGGCAGTGCCGCTCCAGCCATTTGCGCAGCAGATATTTGCCAAAGCGCCCGCGCACTTTGAGATTGTCCGGCAGATTAAACGCAAACGCCGCCACCTCGCGATCGAGAAACGGCGTGCGCCCTTCAAGCCCATGCGCCATCAGGCAGCGATCCAGCTTCAGCAGCAGATCGTTCGGCAGCCACGTAGCGATATCGCCCCATTGCGCCTGCTGCAGCGGCGTGAGATCCGCGGGCGCCTTCGCGTGCCGGCGCCATGCGTTCAGCGCATCGCCGCCAAGCACGCCATCCACTTGCGGCTCGGCCGCGCGCCCGCCCAGCCAGGCCGGCCGCAAGCTGCGGCGATAGCGGCCATAGCCGGCGAACAATTCATCCCCGCCTTCGCCGCTCAACACCACGGTGAGGCTCTCTTTGGCGGCGGCGGCGAGCTTGTAGGTTGGCAGGCAGGCGTAGTCCGCGACGGGATCATCCAACGCCCAGGCCACTTGCGGCGCGATGGCCCAGAAATCTTCTTCGCTGAACAACGTCTCGCGCCAATCGAGGTTGAGTGCGCGCGCCACCGCCGCCGCCTGCGCGCGTTCATCGCGTGCGCCGGGCGCGTCAAAGCCGCACGTATAAGCGATCACCGGGCGCTCATTCAGGCGCGCCATCAAGGTGGCGATGGTCGCGCTATCGATGCCGCCGGAGAGAAAGAGCCCGTAGGGCACGTCCGAACGTTGGTGCACGCGCACGCTGTCTTCCAGCACGGCGTCCAGCGCCTCAAGCGCGCGCGCCTCGTCGTTGATCGGGGCGCGGGGGCGCGGGATGGCTGCGCGCACGCGCCGCTTGATCAGCTCGCCTTCCACGAATTCCGCGATTTCTCCCGGCTCCAGGCGATAAACGCCGGGCCAGGCGGTTTCCTTTGAAAGCGCGTAATTGAGGCTGGCGACTGCGCGGGAAATTTCCGCGTCCGCCCTGGCGGCGCCGAACACGCGCGGTTCGGAAGCAAAGCGCGCCACGCCATCGGCCACATGCACGTAAAGCGGCTTGATGCCGAATGGATCGCGCACCAGCCAGGTGCGCCCATCCGCGCCGATCAGGCAAAACGCATACATGCCGCGCAAGCGATCGAACGCCGCTTCGCCTTCTTGCGCGTAGATGTGCAGCAGCGGTTCGAAATCCGAGCCGGTGGCGAGCTTGCCCTCAAGCTGAAAATCGCGCGCGAGTTCGATGTAATTGTAAATCTCGCCATTGCCGATGATGGTGGAGCCGGCGGCGCTCAAGGGTTGCCAGCCGCCTTCCAGATCGATGATCGAAAGCCGTGCATGCGCGAGCGAGCGGTTTGGCCCGTGCGCAACACGCACGCCGTTCGGCCCGCGGTGCTCAAGCTGGCGGATCAGCGGCTCGGCGCTGTCATCCCCGCCCAGAACGCCCGCGATGCCGCACATCTCTCGCCTCCGTATTTGGCGACCAGCGCGCGCCAATGCGTGACGATGGCGTCTTCCGAGAACGTGCTGGCCACCCGCGCGCGGCCGGCGGCGGCGAGGCTTTGGCGGAGGGCGGGATCGGCGAGCAAGGCGGCCGCTTTGTCCGCCAGCGCTTGCGCATTGTCGATAGGAACGAGCGCGCCGTCCTCGCCGTCGCGGATCAAAGCGGCCGGGCCGACAGCATCCGCCGCCACGATCGGCAGCCCGTGCGCCCAGGCCTGGATCACCACATTGCCCAGCGGCTCAAAGCGCGAAGGAAACACGCACAGATCGGCGCTGCGATAGAGCGCGGGCGCATCGGTGCGCCAGCCGAGAAACCGCACGCGGCCGGAAACGCCCAGTTCGTCGGCCAAAGCTTTCAGCTTGTCCTCATCGGGCCCGCTGCCGGCGATCCAGAGATACGCCTCCGGCAACAGCGCCAGCGCGCGCAGCGAAATGTCATGCGCCTTGCTTTCGTGCAGGCGGCCCATGCCCAGCAGCAGCGGCGCGCCTTCGGGCGTCGCAAAATGCGCGCGCGGGATCGGCGCGCCTTCGCCTTCGGCGGCGAAATTGGGAATGTAATGCGCGCGCTCCTTCGGCCAGCCTTCGCGCACCATCCAATCGGCGATGTCTTGCGTGTTGCCCACCAGCGCGTCGAAGCCCTGGTAGTTCTTGAGCTTGTAATAACCGCCGAGGCGCCCAATCCGCGCATAGGGGCCCGCCGGCGTGCGCGAGGCCGCGCGGTTCATCCAAGCCAGGATCACTTTTGCGCCAAAGCCGCGCGCCAATTTGTTGATCGCCGGCGCGGTGCCAAAATCAAACGGCTTGGAGAACAGCTCCAGCTTGGTCTCCACGCCCAGCGCTTTGAGCGCCGCTTCGCGCCCCGCATGCGGGCGGATGACGGCGGCTTGCTGAAAGCCGCCGCGCGCGAACGCGCCGACCAGATCGGTGAAATAGGTTTCAGCGCCCCCGTCGCCGGAAGCGCCGAGCGTGTGCAGCAGCTTCATTCCGCGGCGGCGAGGGAGGTTTTCGCCAGATGATCGAACGCCATCAGATCGCGCACCAGGCCTTCAAGCTGATCGAACGGCACCATGTTGGGGCCGTCGCTGGGCGCGTTGTCGGGATCGGGATGCGCTTCGATGAACACGGCGGCCACGCCGATGGAAACCGCCGCGCGCGCCAGCATCGGCACGAATTGGCGCTCGCCGCCGCTGGTGTCGCCGCGCCCGCCGGGCTGCTGCACAGAGTGCGTGGCGTCAAACACCACCGGCGCGCCAAAAGTTTTCATGATCGGGATCGCGCGCATGTCGGAAACCAGCGTGTTGTAGCCGAAGCTCGCGCCGCGCTCGCACGCCATCACGTTCGGGTTGCCGCTATCGGTGATCTTGGCGATCACGTTTTTCATATCCCACGGCGCGAGGAATTGGCCCTTCTTCACGTTGATCGGCTTGCCGGTTTCGGCGGCGGCGACCAGCAGGTCGGTCTGGCG
>DAOMPU010000169.1:0-6215 GCA_035444925.1 Terricaulis sp.
GGCGGCTGGGACAAATTGATGGAGACGCTGAAACAGCGGCTCGAAGAGCAGAAGAAGCGCCACGAGGGCGGCAATAAATGGATCGGCACGGGCGGCACGTCCCCATTTGGCAATGGCGGCTACAATCCCGAAGGCATCCGCATCGGCGGCGAAGGCGGCCAGCGGCGCGCGGTGAAAGTATGGGACAAACGCGAATATAAAAACCTCGACGACAGCGTCGAACTGGGCGTGCGCAACATCAAAGTGGCGCTGCGGCGCCTGCGCAAATTCGCCCGCACCGGCGCTCCGGATGAGCTCGATCTCGACGCCACCATCGATAAAAGCGCCAAGGAAGGCTATCTCGACATCGTGCTGCGGCCTGAGCGGCGCAACGCGGTGAAGGTGCTGCTGTTCTTGGACATCGGCGGCTCGATGGATAGCCACATCAAGCTCTGCGAGGAATTGTTTTCCGCCGCGCGCACCGAATTCAAGAGCCTTGAATTCTTCTACTTCCACAATTGCCTCTATGAGAGCGTGTGGAAAGATAATCGCCGCCGCCACGACGAGAAAACCAACACCTGGGACGTGCTGCACAAATATCCCGGCGATTATCGCGTGGTGTTTGTGGGCGACGCCACCATGAGCCCCTACGAGATCACCTATCCGGGCGGCAGTGTGGAGCATTGGAACGAAGAAGCGGGCGGGGTGTGGCTGCAGCGCGTGGCGCAGATTTACGAGCGCCTGGTGTGGCTGAATCCGACGCCGCAGGCGCATTGGGGGCACACGCCTTCGATCGGCGTGGTGCGCGAGATCATCGGCCCGCAACGCATGTTTCCGCTGACCATCGAGGGCTTGGACGGCGCGATGCGCGAGTTGAGCCGCTAAGCGACATTGACCAGGCGCATCAGCACCTGCCAGTTCGCGCGCAGCCAGAGCAGCACATCGTCCCCGAAGATGCGCCAAAGCTGCGGCGCGAGCGAACTCATCAGCGCAAACAAAATGGCCGGCTGCGCGGTGGCGATTTCCTTCGAGGCGGTGATGTTCTGCGCGGCCAAGAGATCGCGCGAGAGATATTCCAGATTGGCGCCTCCGGCCTCGATGCGCGGCAGCACCTGCATGATCTCGTAGAAATGCTGCACGATCACGTTGGCTTCGACGAGATCGCCCCAATCATTGCTATCGACTTCCTCGAGGAAGGTTTGGAATTGCGCCGGCAGCGCCGCGACGGCGCGGCGGGTTTTCTGCTTTTCGGCCTCGATCGCCTCGGGCGTGGCGACGGCGAGCACCGGCAACAGCACCGCGCGCCGGCGCGCGGCTTCCTGCGGATCGGACACCGAGACGAAATGCAGCAAAAGCTCAAGCCCGATATAGGCCAGAAACGGATTGCCGCTCATCAGCCGATATTGCGAGATAATGCGCCCGGTCAGCGCGTCGAGCTGGGCGTCCCGGTAGTCGCAATCTTCCCATCGGGCGAGATCGCCCGCGCGCTCGAATATCTCGCGCCGTTCTCTTGAGAGCCTGCGCGCCAAGCGCGCGTGGCCGAAAAAGCCGATCACGTAAGGGATGAGCAACACCGCCGCGAGGATCGCGCCCCCGGCCGCAAGCACCGCCGCGCTTGACGGCAGCACCAGCCCAAGCGCCGCAAACTCCTCCGGAAAAAAGAGAAACGGCCCGAAAATCAGGATCGATTGCGACACGCATTGCATCACTGATGATGCGAACATGAGATTGCGGTAGCCGGGCGGGGCCACCTTGCTGGCCACCTGCATCTGCGTATTGAGCAACGCCAAGAGGCCGCCGAAGATCGCCGGCACGGTCATAAACAAGATGGCCAGCCGCGCCACGCGCGCGCCATCCTCAAAGCGGCTGGGATCGAACGCGAACACGCCCCAGATAAAAATCCCGATCAGCATCAGGCCGAAGATGGATTGCGCAAGGCCGATCATCCCGGCCGCGCGCAGGTTCGCGCCAAACACAAGCGCCATCGCCGTGCGATAGCGCTCGGCCGAGGCTTCCATGCCGGCGGAAGGCTTGTCGCTGGCCAGCAACAACGTCGCCAATAGCCAAGCCAAAAGCCCCACGCCGACGCTGGCGAACGCGAAATAGAACGGGAATTGGCCCGTCTGCATGGCGAAGGCCGTCAGCAGGCCCAGCATGCCCACTTGCGTGATCAGCACATCGCTGAGCGCAAGCGTGAACACACGCCGCTTCATCGCGCGCTGATAGACGATGTAGCCGCAGACGAAGAAAAGCAGCGTCGCGAGGATATAAATCCAGCGCCCGTACCCGCGCGCCAAATCAAGGATGAATGCGTCCGCCCCGCCCATGCCTGCCCTCCCCCGGAAAGCGCCCCGCGGCGATCACACAAGGCAAAGATCGCGCAGTCAAATCACAACTAGGGCTGGCGCCGCTTTCCAAGCGGCGCCGGCGCGCCGAAGGCGCAAACGCCCTGGAACGCGTGCGCCGGGCGGCCTAAATTCAGCCCAAGCCAGATAGGAGAAGCGCTTGGTGCGCATCATTTTTCTGATCCTGCTTGTTCTGTTCGCGGTGCTGGTGGCGGCGTTCGCGCTGATGAATTTCCAGCCCGTGACGGTGGGCTTTGCGGGGCTTGAGCTGACCGCGCCTTTGGCGATTTTGATTGCGCTTGTTTACGTGCTCGGCATGGCCAGCGGCGGGGGGTTATTCTCCTTCCTGCGCTACTCGATCCATAAGGCGACCTCTTCCCCCGCGCCCAAGCCGCGCGTGGTCAAGGCCGAGCCGCCGAAAGTGATCGATCACGCGCCCTGATAAGACGCCCACAAAAGATCGGCCGGGCGGAAGCCGTGAGCGCGCACGCGCTCTTCAAACGCGGCACGCTCTCCAGCACTAAGGCGCTCAGCCCGGGTGAGCACCCAGAGGTAACGCCCTCGCGGCTCGCTGACGATGCTCCAGGAATAATCGTCGGCGCGATCGATCACCCAATAATCGGCCCAGAACGGGCCGAAGAAACTGACCTTGAGCTTCCCCTCGCCTTCAGCATCGGCCCAGCGGGCGCGGCCATTGGCGTCGCGGGTGGAGCCGTCTTCCTCCACGCAAGTATTCAGCACCGAAACGAGACCATCCTCGCGCAGCCCATATTCCGCCGTGGCGCGGACACAGCCGCGCTCGAACTGGTTGGGCAGGCGGGCTTGCTCGTGCCAAAGTCCGAGGTAGCGATCGAGCTCAATCGAAGCGGTCTCAAACGGCGTATCCACCGTTCGATAAACCGGCTGCTGGACACAGGCGCCCAGCAGGAGCGCCGCAACAAGGATCAAAGTTCGCATCGGGGTGATACGCACAACTTGCCGGTTTGGTTCCAGTGCGGGAATATGGCCCGGAGATTCTGAATGAACCGCCGCGCTTTCTTGACCGCCGCCGCAGCAAGCAGCGTGCTGAGCGCCTCCGCCGCGCAGCGCCCCGCGCGCGCGCAGGCGATGCCGCGCTTTTACGAGGCCGCGCGCTATTCTTCCGAACGGAGCGGCGTATCGTTCCTGGTGGCGCGCCACGGCGTGGTGCTGGGCGAGGATTATCCCGGCGGCGCGCCCGATCAACGCTGGCATATCGGTGCGGGCACGCGCGTTTTCGTGGCGCTGCTGGCGGCTTCGCTGATCGAGGCGCGGCTGCTCAATCTGGATGAGCCGGTCGCGGCCACGCTGGTGGAATGGTCGCAAGATCCCGCGCGCCTCTCCATTCCGATCCGCTCGCTGCTGAACGGCACCAGCGGCATCGCCTTCCCGCGCGGAGGCGAGCGCACGCTGGCGGTGGCGCTCACGCTGACGCCGCGGGCGGTGCTGGGGCAAAGCTTCTCCGCCGATGAAGCCATGCCGCTGCTGATGACGGAGATCGCGCGGCGCAAGCTGATGGGCTCCAACGCCGAGACCGACCCCGCGCGCTGGCTGACCACGCGCACGCTGCTGCCGATCGGCTGCGTGCCGATCGGCTGGACGCGCGCGAGCGACGGGGCGGCGCGTTTCGATGATGGGGCGCAGGTTTCCGCGCGCGGCTGGGCGCAGACGGGCGAGCTGATCCGCCGCCACGGCGTGTGGCGCGCGCGCCAGCTGGCCGATGGCGCGGCGCTGCAAGAAGCGATGCGCGGCACCTTCGCCGAGCCGCGCGCCGGTATGGGCCTTTGGCTCTCGCACCCCGAGCGGCGCGACCCGCCGATCGAGTCCGATCTTTGGCGCGCTGCGCACCCCGCGCCGCCCGATCTGGTGATGGCCGCGGGCGCGGGCGGGCAGCGGCTCTACATTGCGCCAAGCACAGGCTTGGTGGTGGCGCGCCAATCACGGGCCGCGGACGGCCCGTGGTCAGACGCGCAATTCCTCAGCCTGATCTGGCGCGATCTCTAGCGCTGGCGGATCAGCAGCCCACTGATCAACCCGAGCACGCCGCCGCCGGCGCCGCCGGTGATAAGATTGGCGAGGTGGGCGCCGTTCTCACCTTCGATCAGATTGCCCCAGACCGAAGTGAGATTGCCGACCGCCTCGACATTGCCGCCGGCGAAGCCAAGCGCGATGCCGCCAATGGCGCCGATCAGCGTGCGGCCGACAAGCCCCCCGCCCCCGCGCGTCAGCGCGCCCATGATGTTGCCGCCGACTGCGCCGCCCAGCGCCTGCACCAAATACGGCAGGATTGAAGCCAGTTCCATGTTCTCTCCCCATGCCCAGCGCGCCTTAGGGCGGCGCCGGATGCCGCAGCTTAAGGGCTGCGCTGCAATTCACAACCAACATGGCGCCCTGGTAATGCGCGCGTTTCGCGCGGCGCGCTTGCCGCAGCGCAATCAGCGCACGCAGGAAGCGAGCGCGGAGGTTGTGTCAAAAATCCCCGCTCACAAATTTTCATGCGATTACTCACAGCGGAAAGCCGCGCGCGCGCTGCAGCGGCGCCTGCTTGTGTTAGCACAACCTTCACATTCTCGGACGCCCTCGCCATCCATGACCGCCATTCGAATCGTCTGCGCGCCTGACGCCGAATCCACCGCCGGAAACCTGGCCCGCCTGCTCTCGGCGGAGCTATACGACGTGCGCGTGACGTGCGGCTCGATGCAAAGCGCGGACGATCTGCCGGGCGCGCGCGCGATGCAGGAAATCGTGCTGCTGATCTGGTCTCCGAACGCGCACATGGCGCGTTTTCCGCGCGATTGGCGTGAGGCGATCCCGCGCTCACGTCTGGTTGAAATTGCGCGCACGCCCGGGCGCCTGCGCGGCAAGGACGAGGCGGCGCCGATCGATTTCATCAATTGGCGCGGCGAGCGCGGCGGACGCGCTTGGGGCGCGCTGAAGGAGCGGCTGCGCCAAGTGGCCAGCCAATGGGAGGCGCCCAAGCCCCCGCCCTATCGCCAGATGGCGGCCGCGGGCGTGGCCTCGGTGTGCGTCGCCACCGGCGCGCTGATGCTGGGCGCGGGAGAGCGCCCGGCGGCGCCGACGCCGACGGCGGCGCCGAGCTATGATGATTATGCGCTGGTTGAGGTTGCTCCGGCTTACGCGGGCGGCGGCGTGGGCGGGGCCACGCGCCTGCTCGAGCCGCCCTCGGCCGACGAATTGGAGCGCCCGCTGGCGATGCCCGCGCGCCTGCGCGCCAGCGCAACGCCGCTGCTGGCGCGCTACGAGGCGGCGCCGTTTGAAGTGGTGGAGGCGCGCCTGCCGCCGCCCTCTTTCTTCGAGCGGCTGATCGCGCTCAATCCGCTGCTGCGCGACGACGACGATTAAAGCTCAGCGATTGCGCCGGTTGCGCGTCCAGTGCAGCACGGCCCAGGCGTGCGCTTCGTGGCGCAGGCGCACGAGAGCTTCGGCCGGGCTCATCCAGACCAAAGTATGATCAGGTTCGCTCGGCGCGCCGTCCGCGGCGGAAAGCTCCACCTCATAGAAGGTGCAGAGCGAATTGCGCGGCTCGGCCTTGTTGATCCAAAATTGCCCGGCCCGCCCGATCACGCGCGTGGGCCACACGGTGAGCCCGGTTTCTTCGATGAATTCGCGCATGAGCGCCGCGGCCTCATCCTCATCCGCCTCGATGCCCCCGCCCGGCAGATCGTACTCATAGGCGCCGTTCTTGCCGATTTGGGCGATGGCGATATTGGCCTCGCCGCGCGCGCACACGCCATAAGCGCTCATGCGCTCAACATAGGTGAGGCCGGATTGGGTCTGGCCGAATTGTAGGGCGAAGCGGGTCACGCCCGCGATATAGCGCGGCGCGCCCGCGCTGGCGAGTTGAACTCGCGC
>DAOMPU010000170.1:0-6208 GCA_035444925.1 Terricaulis sp.
CCGGCGGCCAGAATCCAGAGCTGGTCGTCCTCGCCGGTGTCGAGCGGGATCACCGCCCCCCGGCCCATGCGCAGCAATTGCTGCATCGGCATCTTGGAACGCCCGAGCACGACCGAGAGCTCGATTTCAACGCGTTGGACTTGGCTTTTATCGGACACCTGACGGCCCCATCTGATTCTGCTCTAGTCCATCCGGAAAGGGTTGCGAGGGCGTGAACGAAACAGCGCGGATAGGCTGGGCGGTGTCGCCAGGGCTGACGGAGTACGAAGCCGCCGTCGCCGCCATGGAGGCGCGCGCGGCCGCCATCGCGGCGGGCGAGGCGGGCGAGTTGGTCTGGCTGCTGGAGCATCCCCCGCTCTACACCGCCGGCGTATCGGCCAAGGAAAGCGATCTCTTGGCGCCGGAGCGCTTCCCCGTGTTCCGCAGCGGGCGCGGCGGGCAATTCACCTATCACGGGCCAGGCCAGCGCGTGGGCTATCTGATGCTCGATCTGCGCAAGCGCGGACGGGACGTGACGCGCTTCGTAGCCGATCTCGAGCGCTGGATGATCGCGGCGCTGGCGGCCTTCAATGTGAAGGGCGAAGTGCGCGAGGGGCGCGTGGGCGTTTGGGTGGAACGCAAAGGCCCGGGCTGGGCGCGCGAAGATAAGATCGCGGCGATCGGCGTGCGCTTACGCAAATGGGTGAGCTTCCACGGCGTCGCGTTCAACGTGGAGCCGGAGCTGGAGCATTTTTCCGGCATTACGCCGTGCGGAATCAGCGGGCCGCAATTTGGCGTGACCAGCCTCGTCGATCTCGGCCTGCCGGTGACCATGGCGCATGCGGATGCGGCGCTGCGGGCGGCGTTCGAGGATGTGTTCGGCAAAACCGAAAACGCCCCGCCGCCAATTTAACGCGCCCCTCGCCCCCGAAAAACCAGAGGCTTAGCCCGCCCGCCCCCCGAAATCTTGCGGCCGCTGCGTCCAAAACCCAAAGCCCGCGCATCTTGGCAGCAATGGGGCAGGAAACCCCGCCTGACGAGGGAGCCTATGATGGAAGCCGACATTTTCGTTCCGTTTGTTTTTTTCGCCTTTCTGGCCGCGATCATCATCGTGCCGATCATGGCCAAGGAGCGCACCAAGCGCTCGGCGCACGAGCTGATTTCTCAAGCCTTGGCGCGCGGCCAACAGCTTGAGCCGGAACTCATCACCAAGCTCAGCAGCGACATGATCGCCGAAGGCAATCGCGCCCGCGCGAGCCTGGGCAAAGGCGTTATCCTTTTGGCGCTGGGCGGGGGCGTGACGGGCGCCGCTGTGGCTAGCGACGGCTTCAATCACGGCATCGATAGCGGAACATTCGCGCCGCTGATTATCCTCGGCTCTGTGGGCCTGGCGTTCCTCGCGCTGGCGGCGTTCGACTACGCAACCAAGCGGCGCGAAGAAGCGTAAAAGCGCGCCTTTTGCCGATCCACTCTGCGCCCCTCCCGCAAGGGAGGGGTTTTTTCTTTGGCCGCGCCATGTTCTAGCCCAGCTGGCGCGCACAATAGGCCCGCGCTTCAAAGGGGATCACATGCGGCTTTTGGCGGCGATGGCGGCTTTGTTTCTGGCGGCGTGCAGCGCCGCGGGCGAACCTGTGCATGCGCCGGTGGCTGAGCCGCTGGCGCCCGCGCCGGGCGGCTGGGTGGAACTCACACCGCAGCCGGTTGAGATCGATGGGCGCCTGGTGACGCCCGTGTGCTCCAGCGCGCCGGGCGCGGACCCGGCCTTCCGCTTCTGGGCGCGGCGCGGGGCGAGCAACAGGGTGATGGTATTCTTCGATGGCGGGGGCGCGTGCTGGGACGATGTCACCTGCGCGATCCCGCGCCTGGCGGCGCACGGGAGCGACAGCGATGGCCTCTACAAAGCCGAGCTGATCCCGGCCGACAATCCCAACGCCATGAACGGCGTTTTCGCGCTCAACAATCCGCGCAACCCGCTGCGCGATTGGAGCTTCGTGTTTGTGCCCTATTGCACGGGCGACGTGCATTCGGGCTCAAACACGGCGCACTACCGCGACCCCGATGATGGAAGCGAATACGCGATCGAACATCGCGGCGCCGATAATTTCGCGGTGATCCTGCAATGGATGCGCCAGAATTTTGATGCGCCGGATGCGCTGGTGGTGGCCGGCTCCAGCGCGGGCGCTTACGGCGCGGCCACGCATTATGCGGCGATCCGCGAGGCGTTCCCGGGCGGGCGGGCGCTGATGCTGGGCGATGCAGGCCAAGGCGTGACGCCGCCCGATTTCGTCGAACGGCGCAACAGCAATTGGAATTATCACCTGCCCGAAAACGTGTTCGGCGCCGATGGCGCGCTGGCTTCGGATGAGGACGTGGTGGCCATGCTGGCTGCGCACTATCCGAACGACCGCTTCGCGCAATACACAACGGCGCATGACATCACACAATCGAGCTTCTATGCGCTGATGGGCGTGAATAACGCCTGCCGCGCATGGACACAGAAAATGTCGCGCGATCTTCGAACGCGCCAGCGGACGGATAATTTCCGTTCTTACCTCGCCGATGGGCAAACCCATACGATCCTGCGCTCCTCGCTGTTTTACAGCGAGCGCAGCGGCGGGGAGCCGTTCGCACAATGGTTCGCCGCGCTGCTGGGCGATGCGCCGCCTGAAAACGTCGGCTGCGAGCGTTGCGTGAACCAGCGCGTCAGCTGCCCGTTCTGATGGGGGCGGCGCCGACCATCTACGTGGACGGCGACGCCTGCCCGGTAAAAGAGGAAGTGTATCGCGTGGCGCGCCGCTGCGCCTGCCCGGTGCACGTGGTGGCGAACGCGTTTATGCGCACGCCCGCGGATGTGACGCTCACTGTCGTGGATGCGGGGCCGGACGCGGCGGACGATTGGATCGCCGCGCGCGTGCAGCCTGGCGACATCGTGATCACCAACGACATTCCGTTGGCCGATCGCACGCTGAAAGCCGGCGGCGTCGCGCTGGCGGCGAACGGCAAGGCGTTTACGCCCAGCTCGATCGGCGCGGCCATGGCGCAGCGCGAGCTGATGGAGCATTTGCGCTCCTTCGGCGAAGGCGGCGGCGGGCCAAAGCCCTTCAGCGCGCGCGACCGCTCGCAATTTCTGACGGCTCTGGACGCGGCGGTGCAGAAAGCCAAGCGGCGCTAAAGCACTGCACCCATCCCCGGGGCGCCGCGCAGCGGCGAGCCCGGGGCCCATATCCGCAAAACGCTTGAGTTTATAGGCCCCGGACTGAATGCTGCGCATTCATCCGGGGATGGGTGGGTGCTACCCGCCGGCGTCCAGCATGGCGAAAAAGCGCGGCAGGTGCGCGCGCTGTTCGGGCGCCATGTATTCGAGGTTGCGGCCGCGATCGATGATTTCCCAGAAATCCTTGATCTCAACCGATTCAAGCTGGGCGCGGATGCTGTCGAGGCGATCATCCGGCTCTTCGCGCATATCGTTGGCGATGGCGCGCGCGCGATCATCCTGGCCGGCGCTGAGATAATAGACCGCGAGCTTCACCTGCGCCTTGCGCACGCCCACCAGCGCCTTCTCGCGGCTGCGCGCGAAAGTGGGGCGATCCAGCTCCAAAAATTCGCGCAGCATCACGCTTTCCACCGGCGAGGCGGCTTCGTTGGCCTGCTGGGCGATGGCGGCGAGGTCGAATGCCACGGTTTCGGTGACGAAGTTGAGGTTCATATCGAACGCGACGAGGCCGTAATATTTCATGTGCTTGACCGCCTCGAGCGCGGAATTGTGCTGGCCCCCGTCGATCAGCGCCTCGACCAGTTTGCGATATTGATTGAGCACATTATAGGCGGTGCGCACTTCGCGCGCGTTCAGCGTGGCGCGCAGATACGAGTTCATGTAGCGCAGCACCAGGGCGATCAGCTCGCTATCGCCAGCCTTGATCGCGGCTTCGCCGATATAGCGCGTATCGATCGCCACCAGATAGCAGATGTCGCGCATGGTGGAGAGCGCGTCGTTATAGATGCTCAAGAATTGCCGCATCACCTGCCACTCGACCCAGGTGCGGCGCGCTTCGAGATCGGTGAGGCTTTCCGGGTCCATCGCCACGAAATCGGGATTGAGCCTGATCTCGACGCCGATGGAAAACCAGTGCGCGCTGGCCTTCGGCTTCATCTCGATCGAGCCGAGCGCGACGTCCTTCAGCGCGTCCACCGAGGCGCTGGCGATGATCTTGTCGCGGCCCGAAATCGAATTGTTGGCGATGTCCGTCAGCTCTTTGATGGCGAACAGCGTGTCAGCCTGGGCGTTGGCGCACTCTTCGGCCTCGGTGCGCCGGGCGCCGTGCGCGGCGGCGGCCACCGAATCCTTGCGGATGCGCGCCACGATGTTGGACGGCTCCAAGAACCAGAACACGTAGCCGAAATACGGCGCCATGATCACGATGCCACCGGTGGTGATCGAGAGCATGGCCGTGAGCGTGGCGGCGGGCACGTAATCGCTTTGCAGCGTGGTGGAAATCCACACGCTGACCACGCAGGCGACCACGTAATACGCCGCAACCCCCTGATTGATCCGATCGCGCAGGAACATGCGCGCCACGCCGGTGTAGCGCTCAGCCGAGAGCTGAACGATGATCGAAACCACCGTGATGATGATGCCGAAAATGGCGGCGTTGACGGCCGCGAGCGATGAAATCGCGTCGCTTAGGCCATCGGGATCATACGAGAAATATTTGACGATGAAGCCGCTGAGCCCGCGCCCTTCGCCCGCGTGCAGGGCGAAATAATCGAGCGCGTAAAAGCCCCAAAAAACCACAAGCGCGGCGCAGGCCAGAATGGCCGTCTGCAGGGTCCACACCCGCAGCATGTCATGCAGGCCGTTCTTAGCGTTCACCGCAAGACTTCCGCCAGAGCCCCGCCGAATGGCGAAGGCGCGCCCCTTGCTCGCACAAAGGGCGCGCCCGGGCGCTTAGATCTGCTTCAAGTGCGAAGAGACGATGCCCGCCACGATCACGCCTGCATAGCAGGCGAACATCAGCGCCGCGAATTCGGGCTGAAGGCTCGCGTCGAGGTTCGGGAAAATCACTTCGAACGAATTGATTTGATAGATGCCGATGAGCAGTCCCGGCACCGCGAAGATGGAGGCCGCTTCCGCGCGATCGCTGGGCTCAACCTTCAAGAGCTTCAAGAGGGCGAACGTCACCGCGAGATAGACGATCGGCAAAATCATAAACAGCCACGACACGCCGTCAGGCCCCGGCACGAACACCGTGTCGCCGACAAAGCGGAACGCGAGCGTGACCACGAGCCAAAGCAAAAAGCCGGCAATCAACCAACGAACAATCATCTGGACCTCCCCCCGGAGACTCTCCCCTCATGGGGGAACGCCGCATGAAACGCCTGTGACGCTGAGACGCAAGCGCATTCGCGCCGGAGAGGGCCGGCGCGCGCGTTTTTCTTGTTTCGCTAGCGCACTATTCCGCCGTGAGGCGCAAGCGCGCGGCTCACGCCAATTCGATCATCACCTCATCGGCCGCCACGCTGGCGCCGGCGGCGACGTTGACTTTGGCCACCACGCCGTCGCGCTCGGCCCGGATGATGTTTTGCATCTTCATGGCTTCGACCACGGCCACGCCCTCGCCGGACTTCACCTCCTGGCCGGGCTTGGCGTCGATCGAAATGATGAGGCCAGGCATGGGCGAGACGATCAGCTTCGAGGTATCGGCCTTCTGCTTTTCGGGAATCTTCTTGTAAAGTTCAGCCGCGCGCGGGCTGGCGACGATGGCGCGCGCGGCAATCCCGCGCATGCGCAGCGTGTAGCCCTCGGGCGCGGCTTTCAGCTTCACCGCGAACGGCGCGCCGTCGAACTTGCCTTCGATGATGCGCGCGCCGGGGCGGGCGTTTGTGTCCAGCCGGTGCTTCTTGAAATCAATCAGCACGTCCGCCCCGCCCGCGCCCAGCTCCACTTCAACGGCGTGGTGCGCCTTATCGAGGATCACCACCCAATCGTGCCGATCTATCGCGGGGCTGATGCGCCCGCTGGTTTGGCTGGCGCGCTGGGCGGTGAAGGCGCGCGCGTAGGCGGCCACGGCGATCAGCAGCTTTTCCTGCGCCTTGGTGGGCGGCACGCCCTCGAAGCCTTCGGGGAATTTCTGCTTGATGTAGGCGGTGGTGAAATCGCCTTTGCGGAAATCCTTCTCCTCCATCACCGCGCCGAGGAACGGGATGTTGTCGGCGATGCCGTCGATCAGGA
>DAOMPU010000171.1:0-6199 GCA_035444925.1 Terricaulis sp.
CCCGCCGGCTCGGCCGCTTGCGAGAAGCGGCGCTCATGTTCGGCCACGGCGGCGGCGACGGCGGCGTTGCGCTGCTCAGCCACGTCGGCGGCGGGCGGCTCAGGCGCGCGGTTGCAGGCGGCGAGCGCCACGAAAGCGGCCATGGCAAGTTGTGCGGCGATCTTCATGGCTCTACTCCTGGCCCTCATGCGAGCTGCTTCCAGCATGGCCTATCGCGCCAAGCGCCCGCAAGGCGCCATGCGGCTGATGCTTGCCGCATTGGTCGCAATCCTTACGTTAGGCGGAGCCGTGGCCTACGCCGAAACCCTCGATCAGCGCATCGCGCAGCTGGAGCCGCACTGGACGCTGACGCGCCCAGAAGGCGCAGGCCCCTTCCCTGTGCTGTTCATGCTGCACGGCTGCGGCGGGCAGAGGCCGTTCCTCGAGGCGATGCGACGCGTGGCCATGGAGGCCGGCGCGGCGGTGGTGGACATCGATTCTTACGGCCATCGGCGCATCAGCCAAATGGGCGCCTACACGACCGTGTGCACCGGCGCGCGCCTGCAAGGGCGCGAGCGCGCGGGCGATCTTTATGCGGCGATGGCCTGGGCGCGCCGCCAAGCCTGGGCTGACGACGCGCGCTTCGCCGCGATCGGCTGGAGCCATGGCAGTTGGACCATCCTCGACGCGCTGAGTCTGCGCAGCGGCGCGGAAATGGCGCGCGCCACCGGGCTTGACGATTTGCCGGAAGAGCCGCTTGCGGGCCTGAGCGCGACGCTGCTGGTTTATCCCTACACCGGCCTTGGCTCGTTCGTGGGGCGCCGCCCCTGGCGCATGGCGCCGGCGAGCACCGCGATCGTGGCGCAGGATGATTACATCGTCGGCGATGCGCGCGGCGCGCTGGGGCGCCAGCGCGGGCGCGCCGCGCCGCTCGATATTGTCGTGTTCGACAACGCCACGCACGCGTTCGAGGATGCGCAGGCGCGCGATTTCCGCGTGCGTTACAATCCGGCCGCCACCGCGCGCGAGCATGAAATGCTGCGCGCGATGATCGAAGCGCTTTAGCGCACCGCGCCGGCGAGCGCGTTCAGCTCGGCCTGGATCAGCATCAGCTTGGCGAAGCTCCACCCTTGCGCGTTCAGCTCCGCAAACGCAGCGCGCGCGCGTTGGGCCGGCTGGCCAAGGCCGTTGATCCACGCATTGACCGAGGCGACGACCTCTTCATCGCTCGCGCCCTTCTTGGGCATGCCGATGGCGGCGGCCGCGGTTTCAGCCAGGCGCACCTGGATTTCCGCGAAATCTTCCGATGCGCGGCGCACCACAAGGCGATCCCAATGCTGCTCCAGATGCAGCGTGCTGGCCGCCTCGCGCAGCGCGTCGATGCCGAACTCGGCCCCGACCACGCAATGCAGCAGCGCCGCCGCATGCACCGGCCAGCCCGACGCGCGCGCCAGATCGGCCACATCCAGCCCGTTGGTGAGCGGACGCAGCTCCGCCGCCTCGCGTGCGAGCGCTTCAGGCGCGCCGAGCTCCACGAATTGCGCGGCGCGGGCGGTGGCGCGGCCCGATTCCAGCTCGCTCATCTCCTTAGCCAGATGCGTGCGCTGTTCGGCGACTGCGGCGCGGTAGCGCTCGATCACGTCGATGATGGTCGGCGCGGGGCTGGTTTCAAAGCCGGCGTTGCGCGCGAGATACGTCGTGAGCCGGCGGATACACCAGGCGATATGCTGATGCATCGCGGTTTGCGCGGCGGCCGGGGCCTTATTGTCCAGCGCATTGATGCGATCGACCAGATCGTCGATTTCGAAGATGCGGCGCGCGGCCTCAAAGCTCGCGGCGATCGTCACGGGCTCGGCGCGCGAAACTTCGCGCACGCGATCGATGAAGGATGGCCCGCAGCGATTGATCACGTCATTGGCCAGCTGCGTGGCGATGATCTCGCGCCGCAGGCGATGCACGCGCATCTGCGGCTCGAATTTCCACAGCTCCTTGGGGAAATAGCCCTTGAGCGGCTCTTCAAAGGCTGGATCGTCCGGCATGGCGCTGGCGGTCAGCGCGTCGAACAGATCGATCTTGGCGTAAGCGATCAGCTTGGAAAGCTCAGGCCGCGTCAGCCCCTGCCCGGCGGCACGCAGCGCAGCGATATCGGGCGCAGGCGGCAAGCCTTCAACGCGCCGCGAGAGCTTGCCCGCCGCTTCCAGGCGCTGAACGAAGCGCTCGTGGCTATCGAGATCGCGCGCCGCGCGATCTTCCGTCAGCGTCAGCGCCAGGGTTTGATCGTAATTGTTGGTCAGCACCAGCGCGCCGACTTCATCGGTCATGCTTTCCAGCAATTTATCGCGCTTGTTGGCCTTCAGCGCATCGGCGCGGATGGCGTCGCCCAGGAGGATCTTGATATTGACCTCGTGGTCGGAGGTATCCACGCCGGCGGAATTATCGATCGCGTCAGTGTTGATGCGCCCGCCATTGCGGGCGAACGCGATGCGGCCCTTCTGCGTGACGCCAAGATTGGCGCCCTCGCCGACCACTTGAGCGCGCACGTCCTCGCCATCGACGCGGATCGCGTCATTGGCCTTATCGCCGACGTCGCTGTTGCTTTCGGCGCGGGCCTTGATGTAATTGCCGATTCCGCCGAACCACATGAGCTCGCACTGGCTCTTCAGCAGCGCGCTCATCAGTTCGGCCGGGGTCACTTCGCCTTTTTCAAGCCCCGTGAGCGCGGCGATTTCCTTGCTGATCGGGATCGATTTCAAGCTGCGCGAGAACACGCCGCCGCCCTTGGAGATCAGCTTCTTATCGTAATCAGCCCACGAGCTGCGCGGCGTATCGAACAGGCGCTTGCGCTCGATCCAGTTCTTTTCGCTATCGCCGGGATTGGGATCGATGAAGATGTCGCGGTGATCGAACGCCGCCATCAGGCGGATTTTACGCGACAGCAGCATGCCGTTGCCGAACACATCGCCCGACATATCGCCCACGCCGATAACGGTGAACTCTTCCGTCTGGATGTCCTTGCCGATTTCGCGGAAATGGCGCTTGACCGCTTCCCACGCGCCCCGCGCGGTGATGCCCATGCCCTTGTGGTCGTAACCGACAGAGCCGCCGGAGGCGAACGCATCGCCCAGCCAATGGCCGTAATCGGCGCTGATGCCGTTGGCGATGTCGGAGAAAGAGGCGGTGCCTTTATCGGCGGCGACGACGAGATAGGCGTCATCATCATCCCAGCGGATGACGCTCTTCGGCGGAATGATGCCATCCGCGCCGATATTGTCGGTCACATCCAAAAGCCCGCGCAGGAACGTCTTGTACGCCTCGATGCCGGCTTCCTGATAGCCCGGCGCGCCGCGCGCGGGCAGACGCTTGGGATAGAAGCAGCCTTTCGCGCCCACTGGCACGATGATGGCGTTCTTCACCTGCTGGGCTTTGACCAGATCAAGCACTTCGACGCGGAAATCGTCGCGCCGGTCGCTCCAGCGGAGGCCCCCGCGCGCCACGGGGCCAAAGCGCAGATGCACGCCCTCGACCTGCGGGCTCGCCACCCAGATTTCACGATACGGCTTCGGCGCGGGCAATTCCGCGACGGCGTTCGAGTCGATCTTGAACGACATATAGGATTTCGGATGCCCATCGGCGCCCGGCTGGTAATAATTCGTGCGGCGAATGGCGGTGATGAGATGGCCGATGCGGCGCAGCGCCCGGTCGTCGTCGAGACTGACCACATCGTTCAGCGCATTCTCGAAAATGAATTCGAGCTTGGAGGAGCGCACGCGGCGCGTTTCCATCGTCTCTGGCAAGTTCGGATCAAACCGCGTCTTGAACAGTGAGAGGATCAGAGAGGCGATCTTCGGATAGGCGGCCAGCGCCTGCTCCTGCACGGCTTGGCTCGGATCGAGCCCGGTTTGCTGGCGGAAGCGCGCCAACGCGCGAACCAACGCCGCCTCGCGCCATGTGCAGGGCAGCGCCAGGATCAAGCGATTGAAGCCGTCGCTTTCCGCAAGCCCGGTCCAGATCGCGGCGAAGGCTTCTTCGAATTGCTGGCCCGCGCGATCGAGATCGATCGGCTTGCCGTCGGCGGAGCGGGTTTCGATGTCGTGCACGAAGATGCGCTGCGCCGGATGGCGCGCGCCCGGCTTCAGCTGCAGCTCGAAATTGACTTCCGAGTCAACGAACAGCCCCATGTTTTCCAGAATGGGCACGGTGGCCGAAAGCGCCAGCACGTCCCCGCGCGCATAGAATTTGCAGCGCATGATGTTGTCGGCATCGGTAGGCAGGCGATAGGCGCGCGCGCGGATCACTTCGTCCTCAGCGGCGCTCAGAATTTCGGCCGTGTCGATCAGGCCTTGCTCAACCGGGTAGCGCTCGCGATAGGCGGCGGTGAAGGCGTCGTCAAAGCGGCTCGCGGCGTCCTCGCGCGCGGCGGAATCCAGCAGCGTGGTGTGCGCCAGCGCGGCGGCGTAAGCATCCTGCCAGGTGTTGGTCAGCGCGGCGATCTGCGCATCGAGGATGCGCGTATCGGGGTCGGGCGCGGCCTTATCGATCTCGCCGATCACAAACAGCACGCGCGCGAGCTGGCCTTCGCCCAATTGCGGCTGGAAGCCTTCCACCGTTCCGCCATAGGCGCGCGCGATCACCTCGCCCGCACGCCCGCGCACGCCGGAATCGTAGCGATCCTTGGGAACGTAAGCGAGCGCGGTGGCGAAGCGGTTGAACCGATCGCGCCGGGTGAACACGCGTGCGCGCGGGCGATCGAGCAAGTGCAGGATGCCGCGCGTGATTTGCAGCAGCTCGTCGCGCGACATCTGCCACAGCTCTTCGCGCGGATAATATTCGATGATCTTGCGCAGCGTCTTGGCGTTGTGGCCGCCGGGGCTGAATCCCGCTTGCGCCAGCACCCAATCGGCCTTGCGGCGCAGCACCGGGATGTTGCGCGTCGGCTCGGTGAAGCTTTCGCTGGTGAACAGCCCGACAAAGCGGGTCTCCCCCACCGCCTCGCCTTTTTCGTTGTAACGGCGCACGCCAACATAGTCGGACGTGGTTCGCCGGTGCACGCGCGCGAGCAGCGTGGATTTGGCCACGATCAGCGGCTCGGGCTCATCCATCAGGCGCTTCAACTCCGGCGTCAGCACCATCGGCTCGGCCGAGGTGCGCAGCACGAACCGCTCTTCGTCGCGCAGCACGCCAAGGCCCGTGCCGGGCAGAATTTCCGGATCGATCGCCACGTAAGCGCCGGCCTCATCGCGCGCATAATCGTAATCGCGCGCGCCAAGGAAGGTGAACTTATCAGCCGCAAGCCAGCGCAGCAGCGCCACGCCCTCGGCCACTTCCTCGGAAGGCGCATTGGTGGTGGAGCGCTCAAGATCGTCCGCGCAGGCCAGCATGCGCGCGCGCATGGCGGAGAAATCGAGCACGGCGGCGCGCACATCGGCCAGCGTGGCGCGCACGCCTTCACGCAGCGCTTCAGCGCGCTGCGCTGAAAGCGGCGGCGTGTGAATTTGGATCAGCGATTCCAGCTTGCCGCCGGCGCATTGAACGACGGGGTGGAACATCGCCAGCGCGGAGATGCCCAGCGCCGCCAGCTCACCCATGACGGAATCGACCAGGAACGGCATGTCCGGGCCGGCGATCTCGAGAATGTCGCGCTCCAGCACGCGCCCGCCGACGCCAATTCCGCGCCGCACGCGGCACACTTGCTGCTCATCCCCGCGCTCGCTGCGCCAGACCCAGAAATCATGCGCCAGCGCCGCGAGATCAGCGCTGGAAAGGTCTTCCATTTCATCGGGCGAGGCGTCTTCGAACATGC
Organism: Terricaulis sp.; assembly: GCA_035444925.1. Classification (GTDB taxonomy): domain Bacteria; phylum Pseudomonadota; class Alphaproteobacteria; order Caulobacterales; family Aquidulcibacteraceae; genus Vitreimonas. Next base: position 5,780 of record DAOMPU010000171.1, read on the forward strand.
CGCGCAAGAAACTCTCTGCGGCGAAATCGACCTTTCCGCCTTTGCGGAAGGCGGGGCCGGCTTTTACGGCGGCGGAAATGAATTGTTCGGCGGTCTCATTGAGATCAGCGCGCGCGGCGGCGTCCATGATCGGCGTTTCCTGTTGATTTTGGGGCGACCCTAGCCCGCTGTACGGAAGGTTCAACTGGGCCGGGCGCGGCCGGACGCCTCAGAAGCGGGTACGGCGCCTGCGCAGACGGATGGGCGGGCGGATAGGGAGCGCAAAAAAGCCGGCCTCTCGGCCGGCGCTTTGCAGGTGCTCGCTCTGGGGTATGCTTTGAAGAACCAAAGAGGGCGGCGCCGCCGGACGGGGACAAGCTGTCCGACGGCGCCTGCAGGCCTCGCAGCAGGCTGGGTGGGGGACGCACGCGGAGGCCTGTT
>DAOMPU010000172.1:0-6139 GCA_035444925.1 Terricaulis sp.
GGCGCGGCGGATGCCCTCGATCATCGAGGCGTGGTTTTGCTCGTCCGAGAAAATCCAAAGATCGGGAAACAGCTTCGCCAGCGTCGAGAGCGTGGCGTCGTTCGAGACGTAGCCCGAAGTAAACAGCAGCGCGCTTTCCTTGCCGTGCAGCGCCGCGAGCTCCTGCTCAAGATCGACATGATAGCTGGTCGTGCCGGCGATGTTGCGGGTGCCGCCCGCGCCTGCGCCCACGCGGTCGAGCGCGGCGTGCGCCGCATCCAGCACCTCAGGGTTTTGCCCTTGGCCCAGATAATCGTTGGAGCACCACACCACGATGTCGCGGTGCTGGCCTTCATCGAGGCGCAAGCGCGCATGGGGAAAACGCCCGCGTTCGCGCATGATATCGGCGAACACCCGGTAGCGGCCCTCGTCGCGGATCTTCGCCACCGCGTCTTCGAACACTTCGAGGTCTTGCTCTCTCACTTGCGTTGTCTCCGGGGCCGGCCAACCCACGCACACGCATCGTATAGGCTAGAACGCCAGAACAAAGTAACTGAGACCTGAACGCGCATGTGCGCCTATATTTGCGAATGGTTCGCATGAGCTACACTGGACGATACCCCGCCTCCCGCCCGCGCCGTCTGCGCCAGACCGATTGGGTGCGCCGCCTGACGCGCGAACACGCGCTCTCGCCTGACGATCTGATCTGGGCGCTGGTGGTGCATGAGGGAAGCGAAGCGGAAATCCCCGTGCCGTCGATGCCCGGCGCGCCGCGCCTTTCAGTGGCCGCCGCGGCGGATGCGGCCAAGCGCGCCCAAGCGCTCGGCATCCCGGCCATCGCGGTTTTCCCGCACATCGATCCGGCGAAAAAGGATCCCAGCGGCAAGGAGGCGCTCAATCCCAACGGTCTCGTCTGCGCCGCCACGCGGGCGATGAAGGATGCCGCGCCCGATGTGGGCATCATGGTCGATGTCGCGCTCGATCCGTTCACCGATCACGGCCATGACGGCCTCTTGCGCGACGGCGTGATCGCCAACGACGAAACCGTCGAGGTGCTGACGCAGCAAGCTCTGATCCAGGTCGCCGCCGGCGCCGATATCGTCGCGCCGTCCGACATGATGGATGGCCGCGTCGGCGCAATCCGCGCCGCGCTCGATGGCGCGGGCCATCAGGACGCGATGATCATGTCCTACGCCGCGAAATACGCCTCGGCCTTCTACGGCCCTTATCGCGACGCGATCGGCTCGGGAAAGCTGGGCTCGGGCGCGGCGAAAAACCCCGGCGATAAACGCACCTATCAGATGGACAGCGCCAACACGGACGAAGCCTTGCGCGAAGTCGCCATGGACATCGCCGAAGGCGCCGACATGGTGATGGTGAAACCGGGCCTTGCCTATCTCGACATCGTCGCGCGCGTGAAGGCCGCGTTCGGCGCGCCCACCTATGCGTTCCAGGTCTCCGGCGAATACGCGATGCTCAAAGCCGCCGCCGCAAACGGCTGGCTGGATGAAGACCGCGCGATCATGGAAACGCTGCTCGCGTTCAAACGCGCCGGCGCGGACGGGGTGATCACCTACTTCGCACCGAAGGCGGCGGAGATGTTGGGAGCGTAAACAATGGCAGGCAGCGGAATATCGTTCTTCCAGCGATACTCTCAACCAGAGAACCACGTCACCAACAACACGGCGCTATTATTGCGCCACATCTACCAGGCCTCGCCGTTCAAATTGCAGGCGATCCTCAACAAAATCGTTGACAGCGAAGCCATTTCCGTGGGGCCGACGTTCCTACAGCAGGAGCGACGCATCAACAGCGTCCCGGATGCTTCAATCACGCAGAGAAATTGGCGAGTAATTGTCGAGACCAAGATTGGTCCGCATCTAGACGACGAGCAAATTGAGCGTCACATGAGCGCCCTGCGTGAAGGCGACGGTGACGTGTTCGTCATTGGCCTGACGACACAATCCCCGTCCGCGGATCGCTTGGCCAGCATCGCGGCGCGCGCGCAACGACATCACGTGAGTTTTGCTTGGCGCTCGTTCGAAGAACTCTGTGACATCATTGATCAAGAGTGTTTGAGCCATGAAGTAGCCCTGCGCGAGGTCGTTGAAGACTACCGCGCCTTCTTGGACTCACTCGACCTTCTCGACACGCCGAGCGATCGAATTTACGTCGTGCCTTGCGGCGCGTCGTATGACGACAATGAGCGTTTTCGCCTGTACTACCATCCTCCTGAACGGAAATATCGGCCTTTTAAGTACCTGGGACTTTATCGGCAGAGGTGCGTTTCGTTGGTTGGCGAGGTCGAAGCGATTGCTGTTTGCAACTTCGCCACGGGCACACTTGATGCCAACGTCGAAAAGGGCCCACTCACGCACGAGCACCGCGAACGTATCATCGCGGCAATCGAAGCAACGGCCTATTACGATCTCAGAGAACCCACTAGGTTCTTTCTCGCGAACGCGCTCGCGCCTGTTGATATTCGGAAGGTGTCGCGTGGCGGCATTATGGGCCCCCGGTATCTCAGCGTTGCTGAACTGACCGGCAGCCGGCTTTCGCCAAATCTATCGCTGGAAGGGCTCGCAACGCAGCTTTCGGGCGCTACCTTCGACTAAGCCTTAAGCCGCCCTCGGCGCGATCGCTTTGGAAACCGCCGCTTGCGTGCGCCGCGCGATGGCTTCGCGCTCGGCAGGCTTGAGCTGCTCGGCCGCGAGCCGCGCGACGCCTTCAACGCAAACCTCAACCGCCATGCGGCGCGTGTCATTCGGCACGTTCTGCGCGCCAAGCTGCTGGGCGAACGCCGCGCATACGCCGCGCAGCGGCCCGTCGCTCGCGTTCACCGCGTAGGCCTGCACAAAGCGCAAAGCCGCTTCGCAGGTTTTCATCTGCTTGGGATCGGCCGCGAATTCTTGCGCCGCCGCCGCCAACGCGGCCACGGCCTGCTCCAAGGTCAACGCCGGCATCGCGGGCTTGGCGCCCGCGGCCGCGCCGTCCACCTTGCGCCGCTTGCGCGGCTCGCCCGCGGTGACGATGCCCGCGCGCCGGCATGGGCCGACATAACCGGCCGCATCGATAAACTCGCGCGGCTGGGTGAGCACCTTGTTGATGGTGGCCAGCAGCACCTTGGCCGAGAGCGGCTTGCCGATCAGCGCATTGGCGCCGGCGTGGCGGCATTGCTCGGCCATGGTGCGCGAAAACGCCGCCGAAGTGACAAACACCGCCGCCTTGCGGTTGGCCACATCCTTGCTGCGGCGGAACACGCGCGTCCAGGCCGCCGCGTCCGAGCCTTCGATTTCAAACGAGCTGATGATGACGTTGGCGCGATAAGCTTCCAGCACTTCGAGCGCTTCGTCCGCGTGCTCCATCACGCGCACGCGCTCGACGCCCGCCTGGCGTAGCAGATCGAAGATGATCTGGCGCTCGAACTTGTTCGGTTCGATGACGCAGACGATCCAAGCCTTAACGTCCATTGACTTTCCCATCCCCCATAATGGGGATGGATAATAGGCCAAGGCGCTTAAATTTAGATTGAGAGGCGCCCGTAAGGTAACTTACGGCTTAGGTTTGCCTTCCAGCCGCGCGATCAGGCTGGACGTATCCCAGCGTCGTCCGCCCATGGCCTGCACGTCGGCGTAATAGGCGTCCACCAGCTTGGTCAGCTCCAAGCGCGCGCCATTCAACTCCGCTTCGTCCAGCACAAGCCCCAGATCCTTGCGCATCCAATCCACCGCGAAGCCAAAGTCAAAGCGCCCTTCGTTCATCGTCTTCCAGCGGTTTTCCATCTGCCAGCTCTGCGCCGCGCCCTTGGAAATCGCCGTGATCACCTTCTCGACGTCGAGATCGGCGCGCTTGGCGAAGTGAATCGCCTCCGAGAGCCCTTGAACCACGCCCGCGATGCAGATTTGGTTCACCATCTTCGCCAGCTGGCCCGATCCCGCAGGCCCGATCAGCGTCATGTTAGCGGCGTACGCAGCCATGATCGGTTGAGCCTCGGCAAAAGTGCTGACTTCGCCGCCGGCCATCACCGTGAGCCGCCCCGCCTCCGCGCCCGCCTGCCCGCCAGAAACCGGCGCATCGAGAAAGCCAAGCCCCGCGGCCTCCGCCTTCTCGGCCAGTTCGCGCGCCAAGCCGGCTGAGGCCGTGGTGTGATCCACGAAGATCGCGCCCTTGCGCATTGCAGGGGCCGCTTGCTCGAACACTTCGCGCACGTCGCGGTCCGCGCCCACGCATGCAAACACGATGTCCGCGCCCTCGGCGGCGCCGGCGATGCTGGAATAGGTGCGCCCCTTATGCTTTTGCGCCCAATCGCGCGCTTTTTCTTCGCTGCGGTTGAACACCGCGACCTCATGCTCGGCGCGCGCCAGATGGCCCGCCATCGGGGCGCCCATCACGCCAAGCCCTATGAACGCCGTCTTCGCCATCAGCCATTCCCCTCGCGCGGATCGTCGGCGCGGCCATATTGGCCGCGATAGAAGGTAAGCGCCGGCCCCGGCTCGGTGCGGAAGCCGATCACTTCGCCCACGATAATCAAATGATCGCCGCCCTCGTGGCGCGCATGCGTGCGGCAGGCGAAGTGCGCCACGCCCGCGCGCAACACCGGCGCGTCGCACAGCGTATCGCCCTCTTCGGGCGGCACGGTTTCGGTGTGCAGGCGCGCGAACCGGCGCGCCAGCGCCTCTTCGCCGCCGCCCAGAATGGTCAGCCCCCAAAGCTCAGCGCCCGCGAACAGTTCGTAGCGCTCGCAGGAATCGCCGAGGCACCAGAGCAGCAGCGGCGGCTTCAGCGACACCGAGGCCAGCGAATTGACCGTCAGCCCGGCCACGGCGCCGCCCGCGCGCTCGGCCGTCACCACCGCGACCCCGGTGGCGAAGGCGCCCATCGCGCGTCGGTAAGCAATTTCCGGCTCAGGCTCCATAATCGGCGCTTTATTCCTCGTTGTTGCAAACGCGATCTTAACGCTGTTCGGCGAATGTCGCGCCCCTCTCCGCCAGAACGGACGGACCATGAGCGCCGCGACCAATCAACGCCCCATCATCATCAAGAAGATCAAGAAAGGCGGCGGCGGCGGGCACCATGGCGGCGCCTGGAAGGTAGCCTATGCCGACTTTGTGACGGCCATGATGGCCTTCTTCCTGCTGATGTGGCTGATCAACACGACCAGCCCCGAACAGCGCCGCGGCATCGCCGAATTCTTCGCCCCGGCCAGCGTCAGCCGCGTCGCTTCCGGCGCCGGCGGGCTCTTGGAAGGCACCAGCTTCGCTTCCGAGGGCGTGCGCCAGGGCCATTCGGCCCCGATCGTCTCCTCGGCTGAGCCGCAATATACCGCCAACGCCGCCTCAGACAGCCCTGCCGATGGCCAAGCCGATCCCGGCGGCCAGCAAACTCCGAACGAAGACAGCCTCAGCCGCGCCCGCACCTTGCGCGAAAACGCCGAATTCGCCCGCGCTGAAATCGCCATCCGCCAGGCCATGCAAGACATGCCCGATGTGGCCGAGCTCTCGCGCAACGTCATCATGGAGCAAACGCCAGAGGGCCTGCGCATCCAGATCATCGATCAGGAAGGCCGCTCCATGTTCGCGCCCGGCCGCGCGGAGCTCAACGATCGCGCGCGCCGCCTGCTCAGCGCCATGTCCAGCGTGATCGCGCACCTGCCGAACCGCCTCACCATCTCCGGCCACACTGACGGCACCCCGCCCGGCGGGCGCTACAGCACCAATTTCGAACTTTCCTCCGCACGCGCCAATGATGCGCGCCGCATCCTGATGGCCGAAGGCATCCCGAGCGGCCGCGTCTATGAAGTTGCCGGCCGCGCCGACAGCGAACCGATGTTCGCCGACGACCCCACCCTGCCCGGCAATCGCCGCATCGCCATCACCCTGCTGCGCGAAGCGCCCCCGCTGCCCGCCGGCCACGGCCTCTAAAGCGCCCCGGACCGCCGGCTTCCAGCCGGCATGCGGCGAAGACCAACGATCCAATACAGCGTGTTTTGAACCGGCATGCCGGCTGGAAGCCAGCGGTCCAAGACTTCCCCCTCACCACCCCATTTTCCACTTGATTTCCTGGCTCACCGACTATACCTTTTTATCACAAGGTAGCTTTATGCCGGTCGCTGACGAACAATTCGCCGGGCTCCGCAAGGGGCTTTTGGAGTTTGCGATCC
>DAOMPU010000173.1:0-6108 GCA_035444925.1 Terricaulis sp.
CCTCCTCCAGCACCTTGCAGGCTTTGAGGCCGTCCACCGTCAGCGGCAGCTTGACGACGATGTTGTCGGCCACGGTGCGCAGCTTGCGCCCTTCGGCCAGCATCGTCGCCGTATCCTGCGCCACCACTTCCGCGCTCACCGGCCCGGGCACGGCGGCGCAGATCGTGCGCAGCGTCTCGAAGAAATCGCCGCCGGATTTGGCCACCAACGAAGGATTGGTCGTCACCCCGTCCACGAGGCCGGTTTGCGCGAGCGCCGCCAGTTCCTTGGCATCGGCGCTGTCGATGAAAATCTGCATAAAAAGCTCCGCCGCCGCATGTTCGCGGGTCTAAACCGCTGATACCCAAACGCGCGGCCCCGGCAAAGGCGCCGAATCGGCGCACAAGGCGGGCGAAAGCAGGGAAACGGCATGAGCAAGAGCGAACTGATTGAAGGCGTAGAAGCGCGCCTGATGGCCGGCGCGATCCGCGCGCTCGCCATGGATGCGGTGGAGCAGGCCAAGAGCGGCCACCCCGGCATGCCGATGGGCATGGCCGACGCCGCCACGGTGCTGTTCTCGCAATTCCTGAAGTTTGATCCCAGCAACCCGAATTGGCCCGACCGCGACCGTTTCGTGCTTTCGGCCGGGCACGGCTCGATGCTGCTCTACGCGCTGCTTTACCTCACCGGCTACGCGGACATGACGCTGGAGGAGATCAAGCGCTTCCGCCAGATCGGCTCCAAGACCGCGGGCCACCCGGAAAACTTCCTCGCCGCCGGCATCGAAACCACCACCGGCCCGCTCGGCCAGGGCCTCGCCAACGCGGTGGGCATGGCGATCGCGGAAGCGCATCTCAACGCGCGCTTCGGCGATGAGCTGGTCAATCACCGCACCTGGGTGATCGCGGGCGATGGCTGCTTGATGGAAGGCGTCAGCCAAGAGGCGCTCTCGCTGGCCGGGCGCCAGAAGCTGAACAAGCTGATCGTGATCTGGGACAACAATTCCATCTCGATCGACGGCGCGGTGTCGCTCTCGGACGCAACCGATCAAAAAGCCCGCTTCGCCGCCAGCGGCTGGAATGTGCTCGAATGCGATGGGCACGACGTCGCCGACGTCGCGCGCGCGTTCAAGGCCGCAACCGAATCCAACCTGCCAGTTTTCATTGCTTGCAAAACCACGATCGGTTTCGGCGCGCCCAAAAAGGCCGGGACCGCCAAGGCGCACGGCGAGCCGCTGGGCGCGGAAGAACTCGCCGCCGCCAAGGCCGCGATCGGCTGGACCGGCGGCCCGTTTGAAATTCCCGCGGACGTGCTGGGCGCCTGGCGCGCCATCGGCGCCAAGGGCGCTTCATCGCGCGAAGCGTGGGAGATGCGTCTCAAGAAATCGCAAAACCGCGAAACCTTCCAAGCCGCGTTCGGCGAAGCCAATATCGACGCCGCCATCGCTGCGTTGGGCCTGCACGCCGCCAAGGCCGCCGCTGAAAAGCCAGCCGCCGCCACGCGCGCTTCCTCCGGCGCGGCCATCAACGCGATGTGGGGCGTGTTTCCCGAACTGATCGGCGGCTCAGCCGATCTCACGCCCTCCAACAACACGTTGGCGAAGGACGCCGTCGATTTCACGCCTGAACGGCGCGACGGGCGCTATATCCGCTATGGCGTCCGCGAGCATGGCATGGCCTCCGCGATGAACGGCATGGCGCTGCATGGCGGCGTCGTGCCGTACGGCGGCACGTTCATGTGCTTTGCCGATTATTCGCGGCCCGCGATCCGGCTCGCGGCGCTTATGGGCATCCGCTCCATCTTCGTCATGACGCACGATTCGATCGGCCTTGGCGAAGACGGGCCGACGCACCAGCCGGTCGAGCATCTGGCGTCGCTGCGCGCGATCCCCAACCTCTTCGTTTTCCGCCCGGCCGATGCGGTGGAGACCACCGAATGCTGGCAGGCCGCGCTGCTGCGCGATGACGGGCCGTCGATCCTGGCGCTCTCGCGCCAATCCACGCCCGCGCTGCGCGGCGACGCCAGCGAGAATATGAGCCTCAAGGGCGCATACGAATTGCTAGGCGCCGAAGGCGGTCCTTCGCGCGTGGCGATTTTCGCCACCGGCACGGAGGTCGATCTCGCGGTGAAGGCGCGCGCGGCGCTGCAAGCGCAGGGCGTGCCCACGCGCGTGGTTTCCGCGCCGTGCTTTGAATTGTTCGATTTGCAGAGCGAAGATTATCAGGACGCGCTGATCGGCGAAGAAGATGAAGTGCGCATCGGCGTTGAAGCCGGCGTGGGGCAGGGCTGGATCGAAGCCTTCGGCCTGCACGCCTTCATCGGCATGAGCTCCTTCGGCGCCTCAGCGCCGGCGAAGGATGTGTACGCGCATTTCGGCATCACCGATGAAGCGATCGTCGAAGTCGCGAAGGAATTGCTGAGCTAGGGAAGCTTCCCAGCCAGCTCTTTCAGCGCCTTCACGTCCTGCGCGCGTTCGCGCGGCAGCACGATCACGCCTTCAGGCGTGGCGATGACGATAAGATCGCTCACCCCCGCCACGCACACTTTCACGCCCTCGCCGCGCACCAGATTGTTCGCGCCATCCAGCACCGCGGCCGCGCCATGGATCACATTGCCCGCCTCGTCCTGATCGGCGAGGCGCCAGATCTCGCTCCACGAGCCTACGTCCGCCCAGCCGATCGCGCAGGGGGCCACTGCACCCAGCTCCGTCTTTTCCATCACCGCGATGTCGAGCGGGACCGAGGGGATGGCGGCGAAGGCCGCCGCGTCGGGATAGAGCGCGCCGTCCCGCCGCACGCCGGCGGCCAGCGCCTTGAGCGCCCCGTCGCGCACCTCCGGCGCATGCGCGAACTCGCCCAGCATCACGTCCGGGTCGAACAGGAACATGCCCGCGTTCCAGGAATAGCCGCCCTCGGCCAAGAATTGCGTCGCGGTGGCGTGGTCCGGCTTTTCGCGGAAGCTGCCAATGGCGTGGACGCCCGGCGCCAGTTCGGCCCCGCCCTTGATGTAGCCATAGCCGGTCTCGGGCCGGTCCGGATTGATGCCGAAGGTGACGATTCGCGCGCGGGCGATCGGCGCCGCGCGGGCGATCGCGGCCAGGAAGGCGTCCCGGTCGGCGATCACGTGATCGGCTGGCAGCAGCAAAACCAGCGCCCCGGGCGCCATCTCGCGCGCCAGGGCGGCGGCCATGGCCGCCACGGCGGCGGTGTTTTTAGGCTCCGGCTCCAGCACGATGGCCCCGGCTTCCGCGCCGGCGGCGGCCAGATGCGCCTTCACCAGCGCCAAATGCCCGGCGCCCGCGGCGATCAGGGGCGGGGCGAAGGAGATTTCCCCGGTCTCCCCGCTGACGCGGGCCACCGTCTCGGCAAAAAGCGAGCGCGCGCCCCCGAAGGCGTGAAATTGCTTGGGCGCGCCCTCGGTCGAGACCGGCCAAAGGCGCGTCCCGGCGCCGCCGGACATGATCGCGGGGAGGATGCGCTGGGTCATGGCCCCTCTCTGCGCCGCTGGAAAGCGGCCCGGCGGCGAATTGCGCCCAAACCTGGCCTGGCGGCGCGCTAAACCTGTAAAATCACGGCAAAATCTGCTCCAAGGGAGGCAAATTCCCGATCGGCGCCGAAAGCTTCATCAGTGTTGCTGCATCGTCACCGGCTCAGGGCCTCTTAGTGCTTGTGGCCGGGGGAAATTTAAGCTTTGTTACCCCAAAGCAGCTTAGGTATAAGCGGCGCGAAAGCGCTTGGCGGAGTCCGTGAATGTCGGAACGTGAAACGGACTATGGTCGCGAAGTGCGCGACACGGTCATCAAGTCGGGCCTGACGGGCGTCGCGGCGACGGTGATGGCTGTCGCCGTGTTCTCGCCGGCTGGCCTTGGCGGCATGATCGGCACGTCCGTCGCTTCGGGCGCCGGCAATACCGCGCAAGCCGATGATCCGTACGCCAACCTCCCGCCGTTCCCGGCGCCGCTGACGTCGGAAGAAATTTCTGACATCCGCGGCCAGCTCGCCTCGACCGCGGCGTCGCTGGAAATCACCCGCGCCGCCACCGAAGCGCGCATTGAGCAAATGCGTGCGCTCACGATCGCCGCGCCGGTCGTCTCCGCGCCCGTTGAAGTGCATGCGCCCGTGATCGAAGCGCAAGCGGCTCCGCTCAACGAGAACGCGCAAGTGGCGCATGATGGCGGCGAGCCGGCCTATCGCGATCGCCACCAAGAGCTGGCGTCGCTGCTGCTGAGCGACTCGCTCTAATCGCGCCGCCGCGCGCGCAATCATGACCCGCGTATTAGTGACAGGCGCTTCCGGCTTTATCGGGGCGCCTTTATCCGCTGCGTTGCGCGTGCGCGGTTTTGAGGTGCGCACCGCCGGGCGCGATGGCCGCGCCGATATGCGCCTCGCCAGCTTTGACGCGCACACCGATTGGCGCCCCGCGCTGGAGGGCGTGGATGCGATCGTGCATCTCGCTGGCCCCGCGCACGCGCGCTTCGATGAAAACGTGCTGCGCGCCGCGATCACGGGCGCCGCCGCCGCGCTCGCCGCGCAGGCTGAAGCCGCCGGCGTGCGCCGCTTCGTGTTCATGAGCACGATCAAAGCCACCGCCGCGCGCACGCATGCACACGCGGTGTCCGAACGCGATCCGCCCGCGCCCGAAGATGCTTATGGCCGCGCCAAATTGCATGCTGAGCGCGCGGTGCTGGCGCATGCGGCGCTCAACCCGGTCGTGCTGCGCCCGTGCCTCGTGCACGCGGCCGACGCGAAAGCGAATTTCGCCGCGCTGCTTCGGCTTGCCGCCAGCCCCGCGCCGCTGCCGTTCGCCGGCGTGGCCAACAAGCGCAGCGTGATCTCGCGCGCCGCTTTGATCGAAGCGGTGCTCGCCGTTTTGGGCGAGGGGCCGTCCGGCGTGTTTCACATCGCCGATCAACCCGCGCTTTCCACGCCCGAAATCATCGCCGCGCTGCGCCGCGGCTTGGGACGCGCGCCAACCTTGTTTAACACCGGCCCGCTCGCAGGGCTCGCGCCCGCCGCGCTCACCGAAAGCCTGGAGAGCGACGATGGCGCCTTTCGAGCCGCTTACGGATACGGCGCGCAAACCAATGTCTCCGCCGCCGCCGCGCTGGAGCAAACCGCGCGTGCCTGGAAGGCGGCGCGATGAGCAAGCTTGTCTTCCTGGCGACGGAGGATTGGTTCGTCCGTTCGCACTTCCTGCCGCTGCTGCGCCGCGCGCAGGCGGAGGGGTATGACGTCGCCGTCGCCGCGCGCGATAGCGGCGCATTGAGCAAAGAGGGCGTGCGCGTGATCCCCATGCCGTTCGCGCGCGGCTCATTGAAGCCGCTCGATCTGCTGCGCGAGGTGCGCGCCGTGCGCGCGCTGCTGAAGGCGGAGCGGCCTGCGCTTTTGCATGTCATCGCCATGAAGCCGATCGCGCTTGCGCTCGCCGCCGGCGCGCAGGGCGCGGCGCGTGCGTTCGCGCTTACCGGGCGCGGCTATGCCGGCGTTTCGCGCTTGCGCCACATTGCGCCGCTGATCGCGCGCGGCGTGCGCGGCGCGGTGGCCAAGGGCGATGCGCTGCTGGTGGAGAATGACGCCGATCGCGCCTGGGTGGATCGCGCCGCGAGCCTGCCGGCCGATCGCGTCATCATCATGCCGGGCGCGGGCGTCGATCCGGCGCGTTTTCCCGCGCAAGCCGAGCCAGACGGCCCATTCGTGGTCGGCGCGGCGTCGCGCTTGATCTGGAGCAAGGGCCTCGACCTGCTGGTGGAGGCGGTGCGTCGGCTCAATGCAGCCGGCCGCGATATTCGCTTGCACATCGCCGGCGCCGCCGATCCGGAAAATCCGGAAAGTGTTTCAGAGCAAACGCTGGCCGCCTGGCGCGCCATTCCTGGCGTTGAGCTCAAAGGCCGCGTCAGCGATCTGCCGGCGTTCTGGGCGCAAACGCATGTGGCGTGTTTTCCTACGCGCGGCGGGGAGGGCTTGCCGCGCGCGCTGCTGGAAGCCGCGTCCTGCGGGCGCGCGCTGATCGTTACCAACACGCCTGGCTGCGTCGATTTCGTGCAGATCGAGCGCGAGGGATTGATCGTGCCCACGGAAAACGCCGATGCGCTGGCGCAAGCGATTGCGAAGCTGGCGGACGGTCCCGCCC
>DAOMPU010000174.1:0-6081 GCA_035444925.1 Terricaulis sp.
GCCGCTCGATCATCTTGTCGGCGAGCGCTTGGGCGACGTCGGCGAAATCGAACGCGCCTTGCTCCTCAGCCATGCGCGCGTGGAACGCCACCTGGAAAAGAAGATCGCCGAGTTCTTCCTTGAGGGAGGGGAGGTCATTGCGCTCGATCGCGTCGGCGACCTCATAGGCTTCCTCGATCGTGTAGGGCGCGATGGTGCGGAAATTCTGCTCGATATCCCACGGGCAGCCGCGCTCAGGATCGCGCAGCCGCGCCATCACGTCGAGCACGGCCTGCGTGGCGCGCGCCGTTCGATTGCTTTTTTCGTCTATCTTTTCAGCGGGTTGTGTGGGCATACAAATCTCGCATAAGATAGATTATGGGAAATAACGCATGGGTCGCACAGGACGACTCAGATCGGGAAGTCACGCGCCCAGCCATCATAGCCCGGCTCAACGCCCGCCGGCAGCTTCGCCTTCAGCGCCGCGTAGTCCAAGTCGATGTGCATGTTGGTCAGCACCGCGTGCGCGGGCTTGAGGCGCGCGATCCAGCCGAGCGCCTGGCCGACATGCGCGTGCGTCGGATGCGGCGTCTCGCGCAGCGCATCGACGATCCAAAGCGACAAGCCGTTGAGCGCGGCGAAGCTTTCCTCCGGCATGCCGACAAGATCGTTTGAATAGCCCACAGGCCCAATGCGGAAGCCAAGCGACCGCATGAAGCCGTGATCTTGATCGAGCGGCGTGATTGTAAGCGGCCCGCCTGGGCCGTCCACTGTCAGCGGCTGCAGCGGCTCAAGCCGCGGGCCGTGGGTGACGATGGCGGGATAGGCGCCCTTGCTCTCAAACGCGTAGCCAAACCGGCGCCCCACGCTCGCCCACGTCGCCGCGTCCATGCTCACCGGGATTTGGCGGCGATGCTTGACGACGAAGGCGCGCAGATCGTCGAAGCCGTTCACCTGGTCGGCATGGTCGTGGCTGATGAGCACGTGGTCGATATGATGCGGCAACGCGGCGGCAAGTTGGAGGCGCAGGTCCGGCGGCGTGTCGATCAGCGCCACGGTGGCGTCTTCCGCAGCGCCCGCTTCGCCATGCCATTTCTGCAGCAGCAGCCCGCAGCGCGTGCGCCGGTTCTTCGGCTCGCTGGGATCGCACACGCCCCAATCGCCGGTGGCCCGCGGCACGCCGGCGGAGGAGCCGCAGCCAAGAATGGTGACGCGCAGCGTGCCCATCAGGCGCCCCTTTGCACGAGCGGGAAGATGCGAAAGAAGTTTTCCGCGAGCAGGGCGGCCCCCTCCTCCGCGCCCAGCCCCTTGAGCTTCAGCAGCGCCGCCTGCACGTCCGCGACATGATGGGGCTCGCAGCGCTGGCCGCGATGCGGCACGGGCGTGAGATACGGGCAATCGGTTTCCACGATGATGCGGTCGAGCGGCGTTTCCAGCGCCACAGCGCGCACGTCATCGGCGTTCTTGAACGTCATGATGCCGGAGAACGATATGGAGGCGCCGAGCTTCACCGCACGCCGCGCCAGCTCGGCGCCGGACGTGTAGCAATGCATGAGGATGGGAAGGGGCCCCTTCCCCGCCTCTTCCTCTAATAAATCGCCCATCGCCTCATCAGCCTCGCGCGTATGGATGATGAGCGTTTTGCCGAGCTTGCGCGCGGCCTCGGCGTGCGCGCGGAATACCTGCACTTGGTCTTCAAACGGGCTGTGCTTGTAGTGTTGGTCGAGGCCGGTTTCGCCGATGCCGACGACCTTCGGGTGCGCGCCAAGCTCGATCAGCTTCTCGGCCGTGAGGTCAAGATGGTCCTTCGCATAATGGGGATGCGCGCCGACGCTGGCGTAAATGTCGCCATGCGCTTCGGCGATGGCGATGACGGCGGGAAAGTTCTCGATTCTGTCGCAGATCGTGATCATGCGGCCGACGCCCGCGGCGCGCGCGCGCGCAATCACCGCCTCGCGGTCGGCGTCATAGAGGTGATGATGCAGGTTTACGTGGCTGTCGATCAGCATGTCAGCGTTTGGCTCCCGCCGCGCGTTCCAGCATGCCGGCGGCCCGCGCGAGCGCGTGGCGCGGGTCCATGTCGAGCCCTTCCGCTTCGCCGCGCAACGTTTCAAGCGCGCTCCATGTTTCGGCCCAGCTTTCACTGGCGTTTTCCACGCCCGCGGCGCGCGTCCATTCGCCCGCGAGTTCGAGCGTGGCGGCGAGCTTTTCGAACGCATCGCCGCTGACCTGATCGTAGAGCGCGCCTAGCGCCGCGCGCGGATCGCCGCGCTGGAACGCGCTTTGCGCCGCTTCCAGCTTGGCGCCGTCCACGCCTTGCGCCTTGAGCGCGATGGCGCGGCCCGGCCGGCCTTTGGCGATGCGCACCAGCGCGTCATCGCGCGCGCCAAGCGCCGTGCGCACGCCATCATCGGTGAGCGGGCGCAGCGCCAGGCGCCGGCAGCGCGAGCGGATCGTGGCCAAAGCCGCGCCGGGCGCATGACACACCAAAAGCAGGACTGAACGCGCCGGCGGCTCCTCCAGCGTCTTCAGGATAGCGTTGGCGGAGCTTGTGTTGAGATCATCGACCGCGTCGATGATCGCCACGCGCATGCCGCCCATACTGGGCGCCAGCGCAAAAAAGCCCCCAAGTTCACGCGCATCATCCACCGCGATTTCGCGCCGCGCCTTGCCGCGCTCGTTCACTTCACGGCGCAGCACGAACAGGTCGGGGTGCGCGTGGCCGGCGATCATGCGCGCGACCGGATCGTCGGGCTCCACATCGAGCGGGCGTGGCCCGGTCCTGCGCGCGCCGAGCGCGGCGCGGGCGAAGCGATACGCGAGCGTGGCTTTGCCGAGCCCCTTGGCGCCGGCGATCAGCCAGGCGTGGTGCATGCGCTGGCCGGTGAGCGCCTCCGCGAGCGCACGCTCCTCCGCGTCGTGGCCGACGAACGCGAAGGTCTCGCGCGGATGGGCGGCGCCAGGCTCCTTATCCGCTTCGATGATGGGCTTTTCGCCTTTCACCGCAGCGCCTCGATGTGCGCCAACGCCTCGGCCAAGACCTTCTCTGGCGATTGATCGGCCTCGATCACTTTGCAGCGTTGCGGCTCGCGCTCGGCGATCGAGAGAAACTCCGCGCGCACGCGCGCGTGAAAGGCCGCGCCTTTGTTCTCGAAGCGATCTTCGCCGCTGGCGCCGCCGCGTGAGCGCGCAAGGCCGACTTTGGGATCGAGGTCGAGGATCAGCGTGAGGTCGGGATAGTCGGCGCGGATCATGGCGTTGAGCTCAACGTGATCGTCCGGCGCAAAGCCCGCGCCGCCGACCTGATAGGCGCGCGTGGAATCGAAATAGCGGTCGCACACCACCCACGCGCCGCGCTGCAGCGCCGGGCGAATGGTGTGGATCAAATGATTGAGCCGCGCGGCGGCAAATAGCAGCGCTTCCTCGGCCGCGCTCCAGCGCCCGGGCGCGCCTTGCACCAACAGCGCGCGGATTTCATCGGCGCCGGGCGCGCCGCCCGGCTCGCGCGTTTCGATCACGTCGCGCCCCTTGGTGCGCAGCGCTTCGGCCAGGGCGCGCGAGAGCGTGGATTTGCCCGCGCCTTCGCCGCCCTCGAGGGTGATGAAGCGGCCCTGGTATTTGTGCTTATCCATGCCCCTATGAAGGGCCGAACAGGCTCAGGCGCAAGCCTTCGAAGGCGCGGGAAAACCAATTGGCGCGCCCCACATTGCGCCCGGCCACCAGGTCAAAGCGCTGGGTTTCATAGCCGGGCCCCTCGATCACCAGCTGGGCCACCACGTCATCCTTGCGAACCGGAGCGGGTAGCGGGCCGGTATAAACGATCGACGCGGTGAGCCCGGTTTGCACCCCGCGCGGGCCGCCGATGATGATGTCTTCGCGCGCCAGCAGCGGCACGGCGCGCCGCCCGCCAAGGCGAACGCCGGCTTCGCCGATTTGCTCGCCAGCCGCGGCGATCTGGGTGACGCTGAAATCATGGAAGGCCGCCTGCATCAAGCGGATCGCTTCGCTGCGCCGCTCGGCCATGGTGCGCATGCCGTTGAACCCGATGATGCGGCGCTGACCGTTCATTTCCGCCGAGCCGACGAGGCCGTAGCCGCTGGCGTTGGTGTGCCCTGTCTTCACGCCGTCCGCGCCGGCGAACGCGCCCAGCAGCGGATTGCGGTTTTGCTGGGTGCGGTTGTTGAACCTGAATTCGCGCTGCGAATAGAGCCGGTAAAGCTCTGGATAGTCACGGATCAGAATGCGCGCCAGGCGCGCCAAATCGCGCGCGCTGATGACGTGGTTCGGATCAGGCAAGCCGGTCGTGTTGCGGAAGCGGGCGGTGGTTAAGCCCAATTCCTGGGCGCGCCGGTTCATGGCGTGCACGAACGCTTCTTCCGAGCCGGAAATGCCTTCGGCCAGCACGATCGCGGCGTCATTGGCTGAAACGATGATGAGCCCGCTCAGGAGATCGCGCACGCTGACCTGCGAATGGATCGGCAGGAACATGTGCGAGCCGTCCGACATGGCGCCGTGGCGCCAGGCGTTCTCGCTCACCTGAAACTGCGTATCCATGCTGAGCTGCCCGGCCTGCAGGCGCTCGGCCACCATCAGCACCGTCATCAGCTTGGACATCGACGCGGGCGGCATCGGCACGCCGCATTCGTTGCAATAGAGCTCAGCCCCGCTGGCTGCGTCCATGATGACGACGTTCCGAGCGGGCGTCGTGAAACCTTGCGCGGCCGCGGCGGGCGCGAGCGCGAAAGCGGCGGCGAGGGTGAGGGCGCTCAGCGCGCGGTGCAGCATGCTTTGGTCCGCAGAATCGATTTGCCGGATGGAGATGCCAGCAAATCGGGGCGCGGGCATGGCGTCAACGCTGCGCGACCACCGCGTCGGGGTAGCCCATGCCCGCAAGCATGCGGCGGGCATCCTCCGCTTCGGCCGGCGTGGCGTACGGGCCGACGCGCACGCGGAAGAGTTCGACGCCGGCGCCGTTGCGGCGCACGTCGATATCCACAGGCCCTGCGGCCTCGACAGCCCCGCGCACGCGCTGGGCGTTTACCGGATCGGAGAAAGCGCCGACCTGAACCACATAGGCGCCCGCGCGCGGCGCATAGGCGATGGTTTGCACCTCCGGCTGGGGCCATTGGGGGGCCGGCTCCGTGCGTTCGGGAACCAGCGACATCGGGCCGCCGGCGAGATCATCAGCTTGGGCCGGTTGCGACGCGGGCGCGGGCGCGCTGACGCCATCGGCGTTCACGCGGCGCGGGGCGGGGCCAAGATAACGCACATGAACGCGCGCATGCCCTGCCCGCTCGAAGCCGAGGATTTCGGCGCCGGCGCGGGTGAGGTCGATCAGGCGCTCGCCCACGAAGGGGCCGCGATCGTTGATGCGCACGATAATCTCGCGCCCGTTTTCCAGATTGGTGACTTGCACAAGGCTGTTCAGCGGCAGCGTCGGGTGCGCGGCGGTCAGGCCCTCTTGGTCATAGACTTCGCCATTGGCGGTGCGCAGGCCGTGGAAGTTCGGCCCGTACCACGAACCCTCCCCCACCTGCTCATAGCCCGGCTCCGGCGTCGGCACGTACCAACGGCCGTTGGCCTGATAGGGCGGGCCGACGCGCTCGCGCTCCAGCCAGGGCTGCGCGCCAGCCTGCGCCGGCGCCGGCTCGGCGGCCGCTGTTTGCGGCGCGGTTTGGCCGGCGGAGCGGCGAAGGTCGATCACGCCGTCTTGCTGGCGCGCTTGGATCTGGCCGTAGCCGTAAGAATTGTCGTCCGCGCCGGCGAGGCGATCGGGCAAGGCGGCCGTCTGCACGTGCGGCGCCGGCGCGCCCTGCCCCGCGAACGTGATCGGCGCCTGTGCGGCGGCGGCGCCGGCGGCGGCGAACAGGGCGGTGAAAGTGACGGCGAAACGCATCGGCTGGTGATCCCACGCTTAAGCTTACCGACGACATATACGGGACAGGGTCTTGAGCCGGCGTAAGCTTTTGCGGTGAACGCCGCTTAACCAGCAGCCTCGTTGCAGCCCCGCGCGCGCGCTGCTAGGGCAGGCGCCCCGGATGGGTGGCCGAGTGGTTTAAGGCACCGGTCTTGAAAACCGGCGTGGGTGCAAGCCCACCGTGG
>DAOMPU010000175.1:0-6050 GCA_035444925.1 Terricaulis sp.
GGGCGCGTTCCGGCGCGAGCGGCGCGTGCGCTGGGATGCGCGGACGCTGGATTTGGACATTCTGGCGATGGACGGCGCGGTGGGAGAGTTTGGTGGCATTCAGCTGCCGCATCCGCGCTTGCAGGAGCGGGCGTTCGTGCTGGCGCCGCTGGCGGAGATCGCGCCGGGCTGGGTCCACCCAATTCTGGGGGAAAGCGCCGCCGCCCTCCTCGCCGCGCTCCCCCCGGCAGGGGGTTACCGGCGCCTTAACGCGGATTGGGCGCTCCCGGCGGGGCAGGGGGCCTGAAATCGGGCCTCTCTTCGCATTGCGAAAAACCGCGGGGGGCACTAGGTTGAGGTTCGAATTCCCATTCCATCCGTAGAGGAAGCACGCCTTGGCCCGCGTAACCGTCGAAGATTGCGTCGATAAAGTCCCCAACCGGTTCTCGCTGGTGCTGCTTTCCGCCCATCGCGCGCGTAACATTTCCTCGGGCTCCGAGCCCCTGGTCGATCGCGACCGCGATAAAGACCCGGTGGTGGCGCTGCGTGAAATCGCTGAAAACGCGATCACCCCCGATGAACTGCGCGACAGCTTCGTGATGCTGTACCAGGACGTCCAGCCGGCCGCGCAGGCCGAGGACGCCCAGGATCGCGCCGCGCTGGCCGCGCCGGTGGAGACGAGCGAAGACGAAGTGCTGCGCGCGCTCCAGCAGGAAGCCGAAGCCCAGCGCGACGAACGGTTCTAAGCCATGGGCGGCGGTGACGGAGTCGCCGCCAAAACCCCGGCGGGCCGTGAGCAGGCCGGCGCGGGAGACGCGCCTGCGCGCACACGCTATCTGCGCCAATTCGAACTGGTCGAGCGCATGCGCGACTACGACCCCTCCGTCGATGAGGCGCTGATCAACCGCGCCTACGTGTACGCGACGGTGAAGCACGGCTCGCAGAAGCGCCATTCGGGCGACCCCTATTTCGCGCACCCGATCCAGGTCGCGGGCATCCTCACCGAATACAAGCTCGATGCGGCCACTATCGCGGCCGGGCTGCTGCACGACACGATCGAGGATACGGACGCCAACCGCGAAGAGATCGAAGAAAAATTCGGGCCGCTGATCGCCGATCTGGTGGAAGGCGTCACCAAGCTGTCGCAGCTGGAAATCCAGTCGGAAGAGAGCAAGCAGGCGCAGAACCTGCAGAAATTCATCCTCGCCATGTCGAAGGATGTGCGCGTGCTGATAGTGAAGCTGGCCGACCGGCTGCACAACATGCGCACGCTGCACCACATCCCCAAGCCTGAAAAGCGCCGGCGCATCGCGATGGAGACGCTGGAAATTTACGGGCCGCTGGCGCGCCGCATCGGCATGGAGCGGATGGCGCGCGAGCTGGAGAGCCTTGCTTTCCATGAGGCGTTTCCCGAAGCGGAATTGGCGATCAATGCGCGCCTGGAGCAGCTGCGCGCCGAAAAAGGCGCCAACGTCGCCAATGTTTCGCAAACCATTGCCGAAGTGTTCGAATTCGCGGGCATCGATGCGCGCGTCTATGGGCGCGAGAAGCAGGCCTATTCGATCTGGCGCAAGCTGCAGCGCAAGAGCGTTGAGTTCAACGATCTGGCCGATGTGTACGCCTTCCGCGTCGTGGTGCCGAACCCGGACGATTGCTATCGCGCGCTGGGGCTGATCCACCAGACGTGGCGCTGCGTGCCCGATCAATTGGAAGATTACATCTCCAATCCCAAGCCGAACGGCTATCGCTCGATCCACACCACGGTGATCGGGCCGGGCAATGTGCGCGTGGAAATCCAGATCCGCACCGAGGAGATGGATAAGCTGGCCGAAGTGGGCGTGGCGGCGCACTGGCGCTACAAAAACGAATCCTACGGCTTCGATGAGGAGCAGGCCGCATCAGCCGGGCTCGATGCGCGCGAAGCCACCCGCTCGCTGCTGGAAATCGCCGAGCATGGCGGCACGAATGAAGAATTCCTCGAGCACGCCAAGCTCGAAATGTATTCCGATCACGTGTTCACCTTCACGCCGAAGGGCGCTTTGATCGCGCTGCCGCAGGGCGCGGGGCCGCTTGATTTCGCCTACGCCGTCCATTCCTCGATCGGCGATCATTGCATCGGCGCCAAGATCAATGGCGATGAGCGCCCGTTGCGCACTGCGCTGCGCAATGGCGACGTGGTGGAAATCATCACCGGGGACCGCGCCGCGCCCGTGCCGGGCTATGAAGCGCTGACCAAAACCGGCCGCGCGAAATCGGCGCAGCGCCGGCTTGAGCGCAGCGCCCGGCGTGAGGAATTCATCCGCCTTGGCCGTGAACTGGTCTCCCATGCGCTGCATCGCTACGGGCACGAACTGGCCGAGACGCAGCTGAAGGACGCCGCCGAACGGCTTGGCAAGCATGATGAAGAAGAGCTCTTCATCGCCGTTGGCGAAGGCGTGCTGAAGCCGAGCGCGGTGGCGGTGGCGGCGTTCCCTGGGCTTGAAGAGCGCGTGCGCAAGGATCAGGGCCGCAAGCCCATGCAGGCCGAGAAGGCCAAGCTCTATGTGCGCGGCGGTGATCTGACGCCGGGCGTTGCGCTGCATTTCGGCGAATGCTGCAGCCCTATCCCGGGCGATCGCATCATCGGCGTGCAGCAGCCCGGCAAGGGCGTGATGGTGCACACGATCGATTGCGAAACGCTGGCCAAGCTCGAAGACGCTGACGTGGAATGGATCGATCTGGCGTGGACGCAAACCGCGCTCAACCGCACGCTGGCGGTGGGGCGCTTGATCGCCACGGTGGAAAACAAGCGCGGCGTGTTGGCTGATTTGTGCCGCATCATCGCCGAGAACGAGGGCGACATCCTCAATGTGCGCATGGCCAAGCGCACCAGCGATTTCTTCGACATGATCTTCGATGTCGAAGTGGCCGATGCGCGCCACCTCACCAACATCCTCGCCGCCATGCGCGCCAGCAAGGCGGTGAAGGAGGCTGAGCGCGTTAAGGGCTGAAAAGCGGCGCGCTGTCGGCGCGCCGCCCTTATCCGTTATTTCGCCAACCGTGCGCGCACGGCTTCGAGATTGTACGGCCGGCCGAGGAACGCCTCGATCGATTCCGCCGCGGGGCGCGCCCCGCCCTGGCGTAAAATCTCATCGCGATAGCGATGCGCCGTCGCGGCGTCGCGCAGGCCGTTGGTTTCAAAGCGCGTCAGCAGATCGGCCGAGATCGCACCGCTCCAAAGGTAGGTGTAATAGATCGCCGAATACCCATCCAAATGGCCGAAATTGGCGTAGGGGTGGATGCCTTCGGGATAGGGCGAAAGATCGTACGCGGCGTAGCTTTCACGATAGCGCGCGTCCAAATCCATGCCGGCCGGATCGCGGTCATAATAATTGAGCGACACCGAAGCGAGGCCCAGCTGGCGCATGGCGCCGAGCGCCTGGCCGAAATAGCGCGCATTGTTCATGCGCTCCACCAGCGCGCGCGGGATGGTCTCGCCCTCGGCGTTCACCGCAAAGCGCGAGAGCGTATCGTAATCCCACACCCATTCTTCCAGCAGCGTCGAAGGCGATTCAATGAAATCCCATTCGAGCCCGCCATAATTGATCTGCGCATAGCGTTGATGCCCGGAGAACATGCCGTGCATCAGGTGCCCGAACTCGTGCAGGAAGGTGACGACTTCGCCGTGCGTCATCAGCCCCGTCTCGTGATCGCCGGCCGGGAAATTGCAGATCAGCGCGCCGACGGGAATGGCCCCCGGCCCGCCGGCGCGGATCGGGAAATTGGCGGCGTGGCTGTACTTGCCGTCGCGCGGATGCATGTCGAGGAAGATGCGGCCGAGCAATTGGCCGTTCTCGAAGACTTCGTACGCCTCGACGCTCTCATGCCAGATCGGCGCATCCGCCCAAGGGCGGAATTCAACCGCGAACAGATCGCTCACCAGCGTCATGATGCCGTCGCGCACATTGTCGTACGCGAAGTACGCGCGCACTTCCTGGCTGTTGAGATTGTATTGCTCGCGCCGGACCAGCTCTTGCACATAGCCGCGGTCCCAGGCCTGCACGGCGTTGGCGCGGCGGTTGTCCTGGCGCAGGCGCGCCAGCAGGCGATCATTGTCGCGCTGCGCCGAGGGGCGCGCGTAAGCCGCCAATTGCTCGATAAAACTTTGCGCGTTGGCCGGCGTGCCGATCATTTTATCGGCCATCGCCACTTCGGCGTAATTGGAAAAGCCCAGCAATTGCGCGAGTTCATACCGCTTTTCCAGCAGCGCCGAGAGGATCGGCGCGTTGCCCGGATAAGCGCGATTGGAGAACATCTCATACACCGCGCGGCGCGTGGCCTCCGTGCGCGCGTAAGTCAGGATCGGGAATACGTCCGGATATTGGCCGCTGATGCGGATGCGGCCGTCCTCCCCTGCCGGGTGGGCGGCGACGTAATCGGCCGGCAGGCCCGCCAGCGCGTCGGCGCCGGTGAGGTAAACCGCGCTTTGGTCCTCGCGCAGCGTGCGCGCGAAGGCGAGGCCGGTTTCGGTGATCTCGGCGTTGAGGGCGGTGATGCGCGCGCGCGTCGCGTCGTCCTTATCGACGCCGGCGAGGCGGAAGCCGGTGAGCGCGCGCGTCACCGCGTGGCGATCGATCGCGTCGGCGCCGGAAAGATCGATCCCGGCCAGCCGGTCATAGAGCGGGCGCGAGAGCGTGCTCTCGGAATAGAACGCCTGCACGCGCGTGGTGCAGGCTTCGCCCGCGGCGCGCGTGGCGGGATCGGGATGGGTCTCTTGCACCAGCGCCGCATCGTTGATGCCGGAGCCGATGACATTGTAGAGCCGGTCATATTGAACGAAGTCCACGCCGATCGTGGCCGGGCCTTGGCGCGTTTCGAGCGCGGTGCGGAGCGCGCGCGCATGGCCGAGCAGGGAATCGCAGCGCGCGGTGAACGCCTCGGGCGAGGCCGGCGCGCCGTTGAGCACCGCCACGTCCGCGTCGATCGCCGCGGAATCAAGCGCCGCCGGCGTGCTGGCGCAGGCGGCGGCGAGGACGGCGAGACCGGCGGCGAGGCTGCGGGCAAGGTTGGTCATGTGTCCCCCCAATATCTCGGCGCACGCTAGCGGCGCGGCGCGCCCTAAATCAAGCCGCAGGCGGGCTTGGCCAGATGACGGCGCGCGGGCGGAGGGCTAGAACGTGCGCATGAATCAAGCAGAGGCCCTCGATGAGTTCCGCGCCGCCGGCGCGCTGCTGGAGGGGCATTTCATTCTTTCCTCGGGGCTCCACTCCCCTGTTTTCTTCCAGAAGAATGCCGTGTTCATGGACCCGGCGCGCACCGAGAAATTGTGCAAGGCGCTGGCGGAGAAGGCCGAAGCCAAGTTTGGCAAGATCGATGTGGTGATCTCGCCTGCGGTGGGGGCGATCATTCCGGGCTACGAAACCGCGCGCTGGCTGAAGGCCAAGGCGATGTTCGTGGAGCGCGAGAAGGGCGAATTCCAATTGCGCCGCGGCTTCGCCATCCAGCCGGGCGAGCGCGTGCTGATGGTGGAGGATGTGATCACCACCGGGCTGTCCTCGCGCGAATGTCTGGATGCGATCAGGGGTCATCCGGGCGAGTTGGTCGGCGCCGCGTGCCTGATCGATCGCTCTGGCGGCAAGGCCGATATCGGCGTCGAGCGCGTGTGCCTGGCCTCGGTTGACGCGCCCGCTTATCCCGCCGACGCGCTGCCGCCGGAACTCGCGGCGCTGCCGGCGATCAAGCCCGGCAGCCGGGGCCTCGCCGCATGAGCGCGCCTTTGCGCCTTGGCGTGAACATTGATCACGTCGCCACCATTCGCAACGCGCGCGGGGGCGCCCATCCCGATCCGGTGCGCGCCGCGCAGATCGCCGCCGAGGCGGGGGCGGACGGCATCACGCTGCATATCCGCGAGGATCGCCGCCATGTGCGCGAGAGCGATCTTTTGCGCCTCGCTTCGATCACGCGCCTGCCGATCAATCTGGAAATGGCATGCGCCGAGGAGATGCTCGCCATTGCGCTCAGCGTGCGCCCGCATGCGGTGTGCCTGGTGCCCGAGCGGCGCGAGGAGCGCACCACCGAAGGCGGGCTCGATG
>DAOMPU010000176.1:0-6035 GCA_035444925.1 Terricaulis sp.
TGGCGCTGCCGGAATCGGCCGAAGAAAGCGACCCGACCTTCGATCATTATCCGAAAGCGGCGCTGCCGACCTTGGACGGCGAAGGCAAGGACGTGCGCGTGATCGCGGGGAGCCTGTTTGGCAAAACCTCGCCGGCGAAAGTGAAAAGCGCGCTGTTCTACGTCGATGCCCGGCTCGATGCGGGCGCGAGCTTGCCACTCGATCCCGAATACGAGGAGCGCGGGCTCTATATCGCCGAGGGCGAGATCGAGATCGCGGGCGATCGCTTCGAGGCGGGGCGTCTTTTGGTGTTCAAGCCCGGAGATCGCATCACCATCCGCGCCGTCAGCCCCGCGCGCTTCATGCTGCTGGGCGGGGAAAGCGTCGGCCCGCGTCACATGTGGTGGAACTTCGTGTCCTCCCGCAAAGAGCGGATCGAGCAGGCGAAAGAAGATTGGAAAGCGGGCGCCTTCGGCACGGTGCCGGGCGACGATAAAGAATTTATCCCGCTGCCGGAGCGCTGAGCACGCTGTGGCCGCTTGGGCGGTAGCGCCCCGCGCCAGCTTTGCTTTCCGCCGCGCCCTGGCTTAAACCGCGCGCGTGCGCCCGCCGGCGCCCGCGGCCGTTTCGGCCAGAAAGTCACTTCATGTCCGCCTTTGAGAATATTGTCCCCGCGCTCGCGCGCGCGCTGGTTAAGCGCGGCTTTGAAACCCTGACGCCGGTGCAGGCGGCGGTGATCGCGCCGCAAGTGCAGGACGAAGACCTGCTGGTCTCGGCGCAGACGGGCTCGGGCAAAACCGTGGCGTTCGGCTTGACGCTGGCGTCGAACATTCTGGGCGAGCGGGACGCCTTCGCCGCCGCCAGCGCGCCGCTTGCGCTGATTATCGCGCCGACCCGGGAGCTGGCGGTGCAGGTGCGCGGCGAGTTGGAATGGCTGTTCGCGCCGAGCGGGGGGCGGATCGTTTCCTGCGTCGGCGGCATGGATATGCGCGATGAGCGCCGCGCGCTTAAACAGGGCGCGCATATCGTGGTGGGCACGCCGGGGCGCCTGGTGGATCACATCCGGCGCGGATCGCTTGAGATGCACGCACTCGGCGTTGTCGTGCTGGATGAGGCCGATGAGATGCTCAATCTCGGCTTCCGCGAGGAATTGGAATTCATCCTCGAAGCCTCGCCGCCGGAGCGGCGCACGCTGATGTTTTCCGCCACCATGCCGCGCGCCATCGAGGCGCTGGCCAAAACGTATCAGCGCGATGCGCGCCGCATCAACACGATCGGCGCCCAGCGCCAGCACGCCGACATCGCCTATCGCGCCCTGGTCGCGGCCGGCCACGACGCAGAAAACGCGATCTTCAACGTGCTGCGCTATTACGATGCGACCAACGCGATCGTATTCTGCAGCACGCGCGCGGCGGTGACGCGGCTGGCAAGCCGCTTTCAAAACCGCGGGCTTTCGGTGGTGGCGCTCTCGGGCGAGCTTAGCCAATCGGCGCGCACGCATGCGCTGCAGGCGATGCGCGATCATCGCGCGCAAGTGTGCGTCGCCACCGATGTGGCGGCGCGCGGCATTGATTTGCCCGATCTCGAACTGGTCGTGCACGCCGATCTGCCGAAGAATACCGAGGCGCTGCTGCACCGCAGCGGCCGCACCGGGCGGGCCGGGCGCAAAGGCGCCAGTGTGCTGATTGTGCCTTATTCCGCGCGCAGGCGCACCGAGCGCTTGCTGCGCGATTCGGGCATTCAAGCCCAATGGGGCGAGCCCCCCTCCGCCGACGATATCAAGCGCCGGGACGATCAACGCTTGCTGGGCGATCCGCTTTTGCAGGCGCCGCCGGGCGCGGGCGAGCGCGAAATCATCGCCGCGCTGCTGGAAAAACATGACGTGGCCCACATCGCCGCGGCGTTCGTGCGGCTGCATCGCAAAGGGCAGGCGGCGCCGGAAGAGCTGGCCCCGACGCAGGACATTCCCAACATGCTGGCCCAGGCCGAGCGCGACGTGCGCGCGCGCCGGCAGGAAAATTTCACCGGCGGCGCTTGGATTTCGCTTTCGATCGGCCACGCCAAGCAAGCCGAGCCGCGCTGGCTGATCCCGATGCTGTGCAAGGCCGGCGGCATCAGCAAACGCCAGCTCGGCGCGATTCAGATCGGCATGCACGAGACCTTCGTGGAAATTGACGCCGCCAGCATCGACGCCTTTATGGCGCGGATCGGCGAGGGCGGCCGCATCGAGAAGGGCGTTCACGTGACGCGCTTGGCGCGCGCGCCTGAGCCGGCGAACATGCGCCCGCCGCGCGCCGCGCCGCCGCCGGAGCCAAAGCGAGGCAAACCCCGCCCGCCGCCCAAGCACGCCAAGGGCAAGCCGGCGGGTGCAAAGCTCGCCGGCGCCCCCAAAAAACGCAAATGGCATCCCGCCGATTAGCCCGTCGCGCCTGACTAATGCCAACATTCACGCTAGCATGAGCGGATGTCATGGGGGTGGGGATGCTTCGTGTACTGATCGGCGCGGCGTTGGCGCTTGCGGGCGCGCAGGCGGCGCAGGCGCAAACATTGGAGCCGGCGCGCTTACCCGGCATGTGCGTGACGATCGATCCGCACGAAGGCTCGGTCAGCCGGCCCTGCGATAAATCGCCAGCGCAAAGCTTCACGCTGCCTGCGCCCGAAACGCCGGGGCCGATCCTTTATGGCGAGGCATGCCTTGCGCCGCGCGATGAGGGCAATTACCCGCAGCTCATCGCCCAAGCCTGCGATGGCTCGCCGGCGCAGACCTGGACGATTTCCGCCGAAGGCCATGTGCGCAACGGCGCGGGGCGCTGCCTCTCGCTGCTGGGCTTATCCAGCCGCACGGGCGAGCGCGTTTATGGCGGCCATTGCCCCAATTACGGGGAGCCGCAGGAATGGGCGGTCAAGCCGCTCGATCAGGAAATCTACGATCAAGTGCGCGGGCGCTTGCGCTGGCGCGGCGATGCCTCGCTTTGCCTGGCGTGGATTGAGCAAGGCTCGTTCATCGGCCTTGCGGCATGCAATGAGCATGACACGCTCAATCAGCTGTTCTCCTTCGATCGGCATGATCCTGGCCAGTTCCGCGCGCGCGCCAGCTGCCTGACCAGCAACCAGATGACCGGCCTCGTGCGGCTGGCCGATTGCTATGTCAGTCCAGACAAAACCTGGATGCTGCAGGACGGAAGTTTATTGTCTGACGGCCACGCGCGTTGCCTGGAGCCACGCATGGAGGGCGAGCGCTGGATATCACGCATGCACCGCTGCGCGGTGACGCCCGAGCAAAGCTGGGATTTCGTCGCCGCGCCTTAGAGCATCATCCGAAGAAGTGGGCTCTAACGCAGCTCGAACACCACGGTCACGCTGGCGTACGAATCCAGTTCGCCGGCCGCGATCGGGCTGGCGGGCGCTGCTTGCGCGCTGGATTCGTTCATCGCGCGCATGGAATAGCCGTCATAACGCGAGTCATAGGCTGGCACGGGCGCGCCCGCTTCCGTGACGGAATCAACCCGCGCCACGCGCATGCCGGCGGCTTCCGCGTACGCATCGGCGCGCCGGCGGGCGGTTTGCATAGCTTGCGCGCGCGCGGCGTCGCGCGAGGCTTCATCGTCTTTGAAAGTGAATTGAATGCCGTGCAGCTCGTTGGCGCCTTCGGCCACGGTGGCGTCGATCAACGTGGTGACGGCGTTCAGGTTCTCCAGCCGGATCGCGACGATGTTGCGGCTCACATAGCCGGTGATGCGCGGGGCGGCGTTGCGCGGATAGGCATATTGCGGCTCGATCGAATAGCCGACGGTTTGCACATCGGCTTCCGCCGCGCCGGCGGCGCGCGCCGCCTCCATCACCGCGGCCATCCGCTCCGCCTGCGCGCGTTGCGCCGCTTGCGCATCGGCCCCGCGCGCCAGCACGCCAAGCGTGACCACAGCCAAGTCCGGCGCGGCGCGGGTGGAGGCGGACGCCTGCACCGTCAGCAGCGTCGGGCGCTGCTGCCCGCAAGCGGAAAGCGCGGCGAGCGCAAGGAACAGGGCGGCGATGGAAAGCGGGGCGCGGATATTCATGGCAAATCCTCACGTCACAGGGCGCGGCGGCATGGTGTTCGCCGCTTTCGGCCAGATACAGGCGTAGGCGTATTTCAAGCTTGAGCCGGACCTTGGGGCGGGGAAACGTTGCCGAGGTTACGCCGACACGCCGTTGCACCCTCATTCCGTTCGTGAAACACTCCTTCTGACGGCCCGGTGGACGGGCCGCCCATAAGCGAGAAGCGGCGCCCGCCGCTCGGCGCCGCCCCATCCCGATAGGGAACAGAGGAGGCAGCGCCATGGCTGAAGGAAAATCCGCCAACATCGTGAGGGCAATCGCCGTCGTCGGTCCGACCGGGGCGGGCAAGACGGCGTTGATCCAAGCTCTGGCATCCGCCGCCTCGGGCGGTTCGGGCGCAGTCTCGAACGCGGCGGGCCAATCCACTGAAACCAATTTCACCGCGATCGACTTCATGGGCGATCATTACGCGCTGATCGACGCGCCCGGCGCGGTGGACTTCCAGGCCGATTCAGATTTTGCGCTGCCGGCGGCTGACCTCGCCATCGTCGTGGCCGATCCTGATCCCGATAAAGCGCTGCTGCTGCAGCCCTTCCTGCGCCAGGTGGAAGAATACGCCATTCCGCACGCCATCTTCATCAACAAGATCGACACCGCGCGCGGGCGCATCCGCGATTTGCTGGAAGCGCTGCAGCCGGTGGCGGCGACGCCCTTGGTGGCGCGGCAGATTCCGATCTGGGAAGGCGAGAAGGTCACCGGATTCGTCGATCTCGCGCTGGAGCGCGCCTATCATTACGAGCAGGGCAAGCCTTCGAAGTTGATCGACCTCCCCGAGGAAATGTCTGCGCGCGAAAACGAGGCGCGCTTTCACATGCTCGAGCAGCTCGCCGATTTTGACGACACGCTGATGGAGCAATTGCTTTCTGACGTGACGCCCGATCGCGACACGGTGTTCGCGGACCTCGTGAAGGAAATGCACGCAGGCCAGATCGCGCCGGTGTTTTTCGGCGCCACCGCCTATGGCAATGGCGTGCGCCGGCTGCTGAAATCGCTGCGCCACGATACGCCCGCGCCAAAGCTTGCGGCTGCGCGTTTGGGGCTCCAAGGCGCCGGCGCCTATGTGATGAAGGTTTCGCACGCGGGGCAGGCGGGCAAGCTCGCTTACGCGCGCGTGTTCGGCGGCGCGCTCGCCGATAGCGAGCAACTGACGCTGCGCGACGGCGCCCAGCAGCGGCCCGGCGCGATTTTCTCCGTGCAGGGCGCGCACACCAAGAAGATTTCCGGCGCGCCCGAAGGCGATGTGATCGCCATCGGCAAGCTGGACGTGGCGGCGGGCGATCTCCTGGCCAAGAACGGCGCGCAGAAGGCCGCGCTTGCGCCGGCTGCGCGTTTCCCGGTCTATCAGCTCGCCATCGCCACCAAGGATCGCAAGGATGACGTGCGCCTCTCCGGCGCGCTGCAAAAACTGGCGGAGGAAGATGCGGGGCTTTCGGTGCTGCACGATCCGGGCACGCACGAGATTTTGCTGCAAGGCCAGGGCGAGCCGCATTTGCGCCAAGTGCTGGAGCGGCTGAAAACGCGTTTCGGCGTGGATGTTTCGCACGCGCCGCCCTCCACGCCCTATCAGGAAACCATCCGCAAAAGCGCCGAGAAGCGTGGGCGGCATAAGAAGCAAACCGGCGGGCACGGCCAGTTCGGCGATTGCGTGATCCAGGTAAGGCCGCTGCCGCGCGGAGAGGGGTTTGCGTTCATCGACAAGATCACCGGCGGCGCCATTCCGCGCCAATGGATTCCGGCGGTCGAGGCCGGCGTCAAAGACGCAATGAGCAAAGGCCCGATCGGCTTTCCGGTGGTGGATGTGCAAGTGACGTTGATCGACGGCTCGTTCCACAGCGTCGATTCCAGCGAGCATTCGTTCCAGATGGCGGGGCGCCTCGGCATGAACGACGCACTGGGCGAGTGCGATCCGGTGCTGCTGGAGCCGATCGAGAAGCTGACTATTTTTACGCCAAGCGCAGGCA
>DAOMPU010000177.1:0-6021 GCA_035444925.1 Terricaulis sp.
ACTTTCCGGTCCATCCTAACTTCAAGGGCAGACGCGTTTGAAGGGGCTGGGTCACTGTGGCGAGGCTACAAAAAGCTCGCGCAAGATCGGCCGACTTTGATCCTCCGCGGCGCACTTTCGGACATCCTCACCGCGGCCACTTTGCAGCGCATGATCACGTGCCGCCCCACCGCCATGAGCGCGAGCATCACCGAGGTCGGGCACGCCCCCACGCTCGATGAACCCGACGCCCGCGCCGCGCTCGCCGCGTTTTTCACTTTGGCCCCTTAGGGCCGGCCTTCATTTTGGCAAGCGCGCGCATCAGCCCAAAGCGCGGCGCGCCGCTTGGTATTCATCGCGCCAGCGGCCGATCATGTCCGCTGCGCTCTCGACGATGCGCACCGCCCCGACGCCTTGCCCCGCGGCCCAGATGTCGCGCCAAGCCTTGACGCCGCCATCGACATCAACCGCGCCGATGCGCGGCGGCAGGTTTTTCGGATCATAGCCCATGCGCGCGATCGAGCCGGCCAGGTAATTGCCCAAAATGCCACTGAAGAGATCGGTGTAGATGATGTCTCCAGCCTCGGAATCGAGGATCATCTGCTTGTAATCGTCGCTCGCGACAGCTTCCTCCGCCGCGATAAACGGCGTGCCGATATAGGCGAAATCCGCGCCCATCGCCTGCGCCGCCAGAATGCTGCGCCCGTGCGCGATCGCGCCGGAAAGCGCGATCGGCCCATCGAACCAGGCGCGCGTCTCCTGCATTAGAGCGAACGGCGAATGGCGCCCGCCATGCCCGCCCGCGCCCGCGCACACCAGCACCAAACCATCCGCGCCCTTCTCCACCGCCTTGCGCGCGTAAGCGCTGGTGGTGACATCGTGGAACACCACGCCGCCATAAGAATGCACGGCCGCGTTCACTTCCGCTTGCGCGCCGAGCGAGGTGATCACCACCGGCGCCTTGTGCTTGACCACCAGCGCCAAATCCTGCTCCAGGCGCTTGTTGGTGCCGTGCACGATCAGATTCACCGCATAGGGCGCATCCTCTCCCGCGAGCGCCCCGTTGATTTCATAGAACCAATCGTCCAGCGCCTCGGCCGGGCGCGCGTTCAGTGCGGGAAATGAGCCCAGCACGCCGGCGCGGCATTGGGCGATCACCAAATCCGGCCCCGATACGATAAACATCGGCGCGCCGATCACCGGCAAACGTAGGTGCTTCAAACTCTCCGGCATGGCCAAGGCGCGATCTCCTAATAGGCGCTGAGGCCGGTGATGTTTTTGGCGATGAGCAGGCGTTGGATGTCCGAAGTGCCGTCTGGCACGGTCATCACGCGCGCGTCGCGGAACAGGCGCGGCATAGGATCATCTTCGCTCAGGCCGTAGGCGCCCATCACTTCCATCGCGCGGCTCGCCACGCGCGCGCCCATTTCGCTGGCGTAGAGCTTCGCCATCGCCGTTTGCGTATCGCAGCGCTCGCCCTGATCCAGCAGCGCAAGGCCGCGATAGACCAGCAGCCGCGCCGCATCGATCTCCACCGCCATCTCGGCGATCTTGATCTGAACCGATTGATGCGCGCCGATCGGCTTGCCCCATTGCTGGCGCTCCTTGGCGTAGGCCACCGCGCGCTCAAACGCCGCCTGCGCCACGCCGAGACTGATGATGCCGACAAAACACCGCGCCCTCTCAAAGGCGCGCAGCGTAAGCTCAAGCCCCGCGCCGCCCGCGCTCAGCACGTTCTGCGCCGGCACGCGCACATCCGCGAGGCTGATCGAGCCGGTGGGCCAATGCGAAAGGCCGAGCTTCTTGAAGTTCGTCGTCGTGTAGCCGCTCTCTTCACGGTCCGCCAGGATCAGCGCCAAACCCGGCGCGCCCTCCAATTTGCACACGATGATCGCCAGGTCGGATATATCCGAGTTGGAAATCCAAACCTTCTCGCCGCTCAGAACGATTTGATCACCATCGCGGCGCGCGCGCGTGCGCACGTCGCGCGGATTGGAGCCCACTTCCGGCTCGGTGATCGCCATGCAGATCGAAAGCTCGCCCGCCAAAAGGCGCGGCAAGTATCTATCGCGCAGCGCCGGCGCCGCCAGGCGTGCAAACAGCCCGGTCGTGCCGTCTTGAATGCTGGCGAGCCCGCCAAGCCCGCCATCGGCGCGGCACAGCGCCTCGATGAGCAGCCCGGTCGTGACATTATCGGCGCCCTGCCCGCCATGCTCGGCAGGGGTGAACAATTTGCCCACGCCGAAATCCGCCAGCGCGCGCAGCAGCGCCATCGCCTGCGTTTTGCTGGGCGGATGCTCGCCGAGGCTCGCCGCCAGCGGGCGCACTTCGCGGTCGAGCAAACGCTCGAACGCATCCAGCATCGCTTGTTGCTCGGCGCTGGGCGTGATCAGCATGTCAGCGCCCGCTCCAAACCGGCGCGCGCTTTTGCGCGAACGCGAGCAAACCCTCGCGGAAATCTTCGGACGCAAACACGGGGCCCGCCGCCTCCATCTGGCGCGTCCAGCCTTCGGCGGCGCTCCAGTTCTCTCCGGCGCTGCGCGTGACGATCTCTTTTGTCGCCGCCACCGCCAGCGGCCCGTTGACGGCGATGGTTTCCGCCAGCGCCAGCGCCGTCGCCAGTGCTTCGCCCGGCGCGCAAACGCGGTTGACCACGCCCCAGCGCGCCATCGCTTCGGCGCTTTGCGGATCGCCGCTCAGCAGCATTTCCATGGCGATGTGATGCGGCATGCGCCGCGGCAAGCGCAGCGCGCCGCCGCCCACCGCCACAAGGCTGCGCTTCACTTCCGGCAAGCCAAATTGCGCGGCGCTGGACGCCACGATTAGATCGCACGCCAGCGCCAGCTCAAACCCGCCGGCGAGCGCCGCGCCTTCCACCGCCGCGATCAGCGGCTTTTTTGGCGGCTGCGCCATGATGCCAAAGCCGCCGCGCTTTTCGGTGGTGGCGAACTCGCCGCGTGCGGCCGCTTTCAAATCCTGGCCGGCGCTGAACGCCGATCCGGCGCCCGTCAGCACGCCGACGCGAATGTCCGCGTCCGCATCGAACGCATCGAGCGCGGCGTCCATGGCTTCGGCGGTCGCGCGGTCGAACGCGTTGCGCACGTCGGGCCGGTTGATGCGCAGCACGGCGATGGCGCCGCGACGCTCCAATTCGATCAAATCGCTCATGTCTTGTCCTCAGGTCGAGAAGGCGAAGCCGCCATTGACCGGATAGGTCTGTCCCGTGATCCACGCCGATGCATCGCTGGCCAGGAACAGCACCATGTTGGCGACGTCCGAAGGCTCGCCAAAGCGGCGGATCACATATTGCGAGAGCATTTTCTTGGCCATGTCCGGGTTGTCCAGGAACATGGACGTGGTGGGCGTGCGCGTGCTGGAGATCGCCACGCAATTGGCGCGCACGTTCGCTTTGCCGATGCTGCGCGCAATGGCGCGGGTGAAGCCCGCCGCGCCCGCCTTCGCGCCGCTATAGACTTCAAGATTGCGCTCGCCCACGCGGCCCGCATCGGAGATCACGTTGACCAGCGACCCGCCCCCCTTGGCCACCATCGCCGGCAAAAACACACGCGAGCAATTCAGGACGCCATAGAGATTGACATCCACCCAGGCGCGCCACTCGCCCGGCTCCTGCTCCCAGAACGGACGCCCGGTGAGCTTCGAAGGATCGGCGCCGAAATTCCCGGCATTGTTGACGAGAATGTCCGCGTCGCCAAACGCCGCGCCGATCGCCTGCATGGCTGCAAAGTCCGTCACGTCGCCCGGATGCGGTTCGGCTTTGCCGCCGGCCGCCTCGATCTCGCCTGCCACCGCGCCCGCGCGCGCCGCATCAACGTCATTGACGCCCACGCGTGCGCCGTGCGCGGCGAGATGGAGCGCGATTTGCCGCCCCACGCCCTGCCCCGCGCCGGTCACGAAGGCGGATTTTCCGGTGAGATCGAGGAGGTTCATGCAAAGGCTCTTCCGTTAGAATTGGGCGCGCACTTCCACGCCCCAGGTGCGCGGCGGCGCGTAAATGGCCCAGCGGCCGAAGATCGTGCCGGCGCTGAACACGCCAAGCAGCACGTCCTCGTCGGTGATGTTACGGCCGAACGCGCGGATGCTGACAGGCCCCGCCGGATCCCAAGTCGCGAACACATTGTAGGTCGTGTAGGCGTCCTGCGCGTCGAGCGGCTGGTTGAACTGGCGGAAGAACACTTCAGCCGAATGGAACGCCTCCCCGCGCAGCGTGAGCGAACCATCGCCCACCGGCGCCGTGAAGGTGAGGCCGAGATTGACCGTATATTCCGGCGCGCGATTCAGGCGATTGCCGGAAAGGTTCAAGAACCCCGCCGTCGGACGCAGCGGATCAAGATCGACATAAGTATCGTACGTGGCGTCCAGCAGCGCGACATTGAGGTCCGCGCTGAAGAAATCATTGGCCCGCACCAGCGCTTCGAATTCCGCGCCGGTGATGGTCGCGGCCGCCGCGTTTTCAATCTGCTGCTGCACATTGATGATCTGCGAAACCTGCAGATTGGTGTAATCGTAGTGAAATACCGAAGCCGCGAAGCGCAGATGCTCGCCGAAGGCCAGCACTTTGTAGCCGGCTTCGATCGCCGTCACTTCTTCGGGCTCGTAGGCGTCACCGCAGGCATAGGCGTTGAAGCCGCCGGCTTTGAAGCCTTCCGCCCATTGCAGATAGACGTTGCCGAAATCGCTGTTGAAGGCGATGCCGATTTTTCCAGTGGTTGAATCCCAATCGTTCTCGAACCGGCGCGCATTGCACGCAGCCAAGCCCACATTGCCTGGCAGGCCGGCAAGGCCCGTGGTTTGCAGAATCTCTCGCTCATCGCGGCTTTGGCGCGCGCCGGCATAGATGCTCAAACGATCGGTGATGGCGAAGGTGGCGTCGGCGAAAATGGCGGTGGAGGTGGTGTCCTGCTGCATGTAGCCGATGAGATCGGTGCCGGCCGGGATCACCCGCCCCGCTACGTTGACGAAGCCCTGCGGATTGGCCGCCAGCCAGCGATTGTGCCCTTCCAGCGAAAGGTGTTCGTCGTTGTAGAAAACGCCGACCAGCCCTTCGAGGCGCCGATCGAACAGGCTGAACAATAGGTTGAACTCCTGCTGCCAGGCTGAAGTATCTTCGATGCGATCTGAATGCACCATTGGGATTTCGGTGCCATCGCCGTCCGCGCCGAGATTGGAGAAATCAACGCGCGTGTAAGAGGTGATGCTGCGCAGCGCGAGATTGGGCGTGAAATCCCAATTGGCTGTGATATTTCCCCCTTCCAGCACGCGCTCGCCATTGGCTTGAGACTCGGCGTTGATGTCGCGCGGGTCGGAGGGGCGCGGCGCGGCGGTGGCGAAAATCGGATTGTTGGCCAGCGCCGTGGCGTTGAACGGGCTAAGGCGCGTCAGCTGGATGCCGTCGGTCCAATCCCAGAAGCGATAGACAGCCGCGTCCACGCGCAACGTAGGGCTGACATCCCAGCGCGCCGAGATGCGCCCGCCATGCGATTCACGCGCACCGAAGCTATCGCCCAGATGCACGTTGTCGCCAAAGCCCTCGCTTTGGTTGTCCAGCATCACGGCCGCGCGCAGCGCGAAATCATCGCTGAGGCCGCCGGAGATCACGCCCTCAAACCGCGTCCGGCCGAACGCGCCGTAAAGCGCGGCGGCGCTGACATCAACTTCCTGCGTCGGCTTGTTGGAAATGAAATTGATCGTGCCGCCGGTGGCGTTGCGGCCATAGAGCGTGCCTTGCGGGCCGCGCAGCACTTCCACCGCGGCGACGTCAAACATCAGTGCGTCAAGCGAAGCCGGCTGGCCGAGATAGGCGCCGTCGAGGTGGAGCGCGACCGAGCCTTCGATCCCGCCGCTGGTGCTGCCAATGCCGATGCCGCGCAGCGAAACCCAGCTCACGCCCGAAGCCTGGCCGACCACGAGGTTCGGCGCAGCGGCGGCGAGCGCCTCGATGCTGGTGATTTCGCGCGCCTGCAAATCCGCGCCGCCCAGCGCGGTGATCGCGGCGGGCGTTTCGATCAAAGCGGTTTCGCGCTT
>DAOMPU010000178.1:0-5972 GCA_035444925.1 Terricaulis sp.
CGCGCGTCGATCTTTTCGTGGTGTCGCCCAAGCTCGCCCATGCAGGCAACGACGCCGCCATCGCGCTCAACGATGGCGCGCTCAAAGCCTTCGCCGCGCTGGCGCAGGCGCATTTCAAATTTGTCTGCCGCACGCCGGAGGATGTCGCCGCCGCCGCCGCACTCGCCGCCGCGCACGTCATCGCGCCCGCGCGCGTCTCGATCATGCCCGAAGGCACAGCCAGCGAAGCGATCCGCGCGCGCCTGCCGGCGCTGACGCAAGCGGCGCACGCGTATGGCTTCGCCGTCAGCGACCGCCTGCACATCCACATGTTCGGGCAAAAGCGCGGGATTTAGCTTCACACACCTTCGTCATTCGAGTGGTGGTGTACGCTCAGTTTGAATCCGCTCTAGCCCAGCGACGGCAAATCCAGCCCCTGCTCTTTCGCGCATTGGATCGCTTCTTCGTAGCCCGCATCCGCGTGGCGCATCACGCCCGTGCCCGGATCGTTCCAGAGCACGCGGGCGATGCGCTTGCTCGCCGCCTCCGTGCCGTCGCACACGATGACGACGCCCGAATGCTGCGAATAGCCCATGCCCACGCCCCCGCCATGATGCAGCGAAACCCAGGTCGCCCCGCCGGCGGTGTTGAGCAGCGCATTCAGCAGCGGCCAATCGGAAACGGCATCGCTACCATCGCGCATCTTTTCGGTTTCGCGGTTGGGCGAAGCCACCGAGCCTGAATCCAAATGATCGCGCCCGATCACCAGCGGGCCAATTTCCCCGCGCGCCACCATTTCGTTGAACGCAAGCCCCAAAAGATGCCGCTGGCCCAGCCCCACCCAGCAAATGCGCGCCGGCAAGCCTTGGAACGCGATGCGCTCGCGCGCCATATCGAGCCAGCGATGCAGATGCGCATCGTTCGGGATCAGCTCTTTCACCTTGGCATCGGTTTTTGCGATGTCCTCTGGATCGCCGGTCAGCGACGCCCAGCGGAACGGCCCAATGCCGCGGCAGAAAAGCGGGCGCACGTAAGCGGGCACGAAGCCCGGATACGCGAACGCATCCGCCACGCCCGCATCCTGCGCCACCTGGCGAATATTGTTGCCGTAATCAACCGTGGGCACGCCCATGTTGTGATAATCGAGCATCGCCTGCACATGCAGCGCAATCGAGGCGCGCGCCGCTTCGCGCACGGCTTCGGGATTTTGCGCGCGGGTTTTTTCCCAGCGCTCCACGCTCCAGCCCGCCGGCAGATAGCCGTTGACCAGATCGTGCGCCGAGGTCTGATCCGTCACCGCGTCCGGGCGGACGCCGCGCTTGACCATCTCCGGCAAAATTTCCGCCGCGTTGCCCAGCAGCCCGACGGAAATCGCTTCGCCCTTTGCGCACGCTTCGTTGATCAGCTTCAGCGCGTCATCCAAAGTTTCCGCGCGCTTATCGAGATAGCGCGTTTCCAGCCGCTTCTCGATCCGGTCGCTCTGGCATTCGATGGCGAGGCAGCACGCGCCCGCCATCACCGCCGCCAGCGGCTGCGCCCCGCCCATGCCGCCAAGGCCTGCGGTGAGAATCCATTTGCCGGCCCAATCGCCGCCAAAATGCTTGCGGCCCATCTCGGCGAAGGTCTCATACGTGCCCTGCACGATGCCTTGCGTGCCGATATAAATCCAAGAGCCGGCCGTCATCTGGCCGTACATCATCAGCCCTTTTTGATCGAGCTCGTCGAAATGCTCCCACGTCGCCCAACGCGGCACGAGGTTGGAATTCGCCAGCAGCACGCGCGGCGCATCGGCATGGGTTTTGAACACGCCCACCGGCTTGCCTGATTGGATCAGCAGCGTTTCGTCATCTTCGAGCCGGCGCAGCGTCTCTACGATCTTGTCGTAGCTGGCCCAATCGCGCGCCGCGCGGCCGATGCCGCCGTACACGACCAATTCCTTCGGATGCTCGGCCACTTCGGGATCGAGATTGTTCATCAGCATGCGCAAGGCGGCTTCGCTCAGCCACGATTTGCAGCTGATCTCTTTGCCTCGCGGCGCGCGGATCACGCGCGTATCGTCGCGGCGGGGATTCATGGGGCCTCCCAAAGTTTTGCGCGTGGTAGCGCGTCGCCGGCGCTTAGGCTACCCGCCCCGCGAACACTCGCTCGCGCAACAGCGGCGCGCCCAGCCAATAGCAAAGCTCCGCCGGATGCTTCACATCCCAGATCGCCAGATCGGCCTGCTTGCCCACGTGCAGCGTGCCGATTTCGTCCGCCAGCCCGAGCGCAAACGCGGCTTCCCGCGTCATGCCCGCCAGCGCCTCCTCCGGCGTCAGCCGAAACAAAGTGCAGGCCATGTTCAGCGCCATCAGCGGGCTGGTCATCGGCGAGGTGCCCGGATTGCAATCGCCCGCCACCGCCATGCGCACGCCCGCGGCGCGCAGCTTCTCGATCGGCGGCAATTGCTTTTCGCGCAGAAAATAAAAAGCCCCCGGCAGCAGCACCGCGACCACGCCCGCCTCCGCCATGGCCGCAACGCCCGCCTCATCGAGATATTCCAAATGATCGGCCGAAAGCGCGTGGTAGCGCGCCGCCAGCGCCGCGCCATGCTGATTGCTCAGCTGCTCGGCGTGCAGCTTCACCGCAAGGCCGTTCGCGCGCGCAGCGGAGAACACGTAATCCACTTCCTCGGTGGTGAATCCGATATTTTCGCAGAAGCCATCCACCGCATCGGCCAAGCCAGCCGCGGCGATCGCCGGGATCATCACATCCGCCACCAATTGCACGTAAGCGGCGCGATCATCCTTGAATTCGGGCGGCAGCGCATGCAGGCCCAGGAACGTGCGCTTCACGCGCACGTTCTCCGATTGCGCCAAGAGGCCCGCCGCTTCCAGCATCTTGATCTCGGTTTCAAGATCGAGCCCGTAGCCGCTTTTGATCTCAATCGTCGTCAGCCCTTGATCCATCATGGGCTCAAGCCGCCGGCGCGCGCTTTCGGCCAGCGCATCCACGCTGGCTTGCCGCGTCGCCGCCACGGTGGAGACGATGCCCCCGCCCGCGCGCGCGATCTCCTCATAGCTTTTGCCTTCCAGCCGCATCTCGAACTCGCGCGCGCGATCGCCGCCGAACACGAGATGCGTATGGCAATCGATCAGCCCCGGCGTGATCCAAGCCCCGTCCAACCGATGCTGCACGTGCGCCAGCTTTTCGCCATCGCCCGGCAAATCCGCCGCGTAGCCCAGCCAGGCGATGCGGCCGTCCTTCACGGCGATCGCGCCGCGCTCAATCGCGCCATACGGCTTTTGGCCGGCGACCATGGTGGCGATATTGGCGTCGCGCCAGAGCGTGTCCCACATGGCCTCGTTATGGACCGCCGGCGTCTCGCCGGCAAACGCGGCGCTGGCCGGCGAGGGCGCCGGCGGTCCATACTGGAGCCATGATCACCGACTCCGATTGCCGCACCTGGTTTTCCGCCGCCGATCTGCTGACGCAGGATTCCTCCGCCCGCGTCGCCCTGCTCGGCGCGCCTTTGGGCCTCGGCTCGATCAGTCCCGGCCGCTGCGATCTCGCGCCCGAAACGCTGCGCGCGGCGATGAGGCGCATGAGCGTCTATGACCTCGAAACCGAGACCGATCTCTCAGCCCTGCGCATCTTCGATGACGGCGACGTGGCTGTCGAAAACCTCCAGCCCGCCGAAGCGCTCACGCCCATCGTCGAGCGCATGCGCCCGCTGCTCGCGGCGCATGAGCTCACCATGCTGATCGGCGGCAACAACGCCATCACCCGCCCCGCCGCGCACGCGCACGGGCTCGATCGCGTCGGCGTGCTGACGCTCGATGCGCATTTCGACCTGCGCGACACCGATTGCGGGCTGACCAACGGCAACCCGATCTGGGCCTTGATCCAAGACGGCCTGCCCGGCGCCCACATCGCCCAGATCGGCCTCCTGCCCTTCGCCAACACCAAGAAGGCGCACGAGAAGGCGAAGGCCAACGGGATTTACGTCGCCACCGCCGCCGCGTGCAAAGCGCAAGGGCTCGCCGCCATCGCCGCCAACGCGCTGGAGCGCTTGGCCTCGCGCTGCGATGTGATCCATGTGGATTTCGATATCGACGTGGTGGAGCGCGCCGCCATGCCCGGCGCGCCAGGCGCGCGGCCGGGCGGGCTCAGCGCGCAAGATTTCTTCGACGCCACGCGGCTG
The DNA here is from genome assembly GCA_035444925.1 of Terricaulis sp. Classification (GTDB taxonomy): domain Bacteria; phylum Pseudomonadota; class Alphaproteobacteria; order Caulobacterales; family Aquidulcibacteraceae; genus Vitreimonas. The sequence goes on from DAOMPU010000178.1 coordinate 4,160, forward strand.
ATCTCAGCGCACCCGAAAGTAAAAAGCGTGGATTTGACGGAGTTTGACCCGAGCCTCGACGTGGCCGCGATCAGCGCACTGACTGCGGCCAGATGGGCGTGCGAGGTGCTGGCGGGCGTGTTGAGGCGGTGACTGAGAAAATTCCCTTCTCCCCTTGAGGGGAGAAGGTGGCCCGAAGGGCCGGATGAGGGGTCGCCGGCGCCATACGCTTGAACACCGCAAACCCCTCACCCGCTTCGCGCAAGCGCGAAGCGACCTCTCCCCTCAAGGGGAGAGGTGCTGCCGCGGCGCCAGCTATTCCGCCAAAAACCCATTCACTTCAGCCATAAACCGATCAAACTGATCGATCATGATGAAGTGATAGCTCTCTTCGATGTGCACGATCTTGGCGTTCGGCGCGTTGGCGTAAGAAGCCGTCACGTAGCCGGCATATTGCTCAGGCGTCACCGGCGCGTTCGCCGGCACGACGTAAAGCACGGTGAAAGGCTGCGTGATGGCCGGCAATTCCGGGCGCAGGTCGGTCGTCAGCAATTCGTAATAGGCATTGGCGCTGACGCGGTTATCGCTGCCGCGCGCGTGCTCGACGATGCGCGGGCGCGCGCTTTCGGTGCGCACCATGTTGTTGATGATCTGTCGCGTCTGCGGCGAGACGATGCCTTGCGGCGCGCCCGACATCGCGCCGCGGATTTGCGCGGCCACCGGCGCGATGCTTTCGGGCGTGGCGTTCGCATCGCCGAACATCACGCCCATGAACGGGATCATATCCACCACCATGAGGCGGCCGACTTGATCGGGATGGCGCGCCGTCAGCATCATGCCGATCGTGCCACCCATAGAGTGCCCGATCACGGCGGGGCGTTCGAGCCCCTGCTCGCGGATATAGCGCGCGATTTCTTCGGCTGCCGGCGCGGACACCGCGCCCTCGGCGTTCCCGCCCGCCGCCACGCCCGCAAAGCCATGCACCTGCACGAGGTGGACGCGGTGATTGTCATCCAAGGCCGCCGCGGTCGTATCCCAAATCTCGGGGCTCGACGTGAGGCCCGGGATCAGGATCACATCCGCGCCCTGCCCTTGCGTGGTGACACTGATGCGATCGGAGACGAACCCGCCCGCGCTAGCCGCCGGCGCCTCCGCGCCTCCATTGCTGCTCGCGCAAGACGCCAGCACCAGGGCCAACAGGCCCGTCACAAACCCACGTCGGATCATGCGCATTCTCCCTCGACAGCGCTTTGAGTGGGCGCCCGCGCGGGCGCCTTCAACCCCTGTCCGCCGCAAACGCGGCTTTTGGATGCAGCCTTGAGGCATCTGCGCCACCCCCTCCCCTTCAAGGGGAGGAGGCAGGGGGCGGGGTGAAGCTCGGCGTCGAAAAGTTGGAGCGCGGGCCCCCGGCCCGCATCTTCTCGTGAACGCTTGCGCCACATGCGCGCCAGGGGGCGCATGCTCCAATCTGCACATGCTGGCGGTTCACCCCACCCCTCGATCCCCTCCCCTCGCGGGGAGGGGACCATGCGCTTCTACTCCATCGTCACCACAAGCTTGCCCGTCGCCGTGCGATCCATCAGGGCGCGGATGGCTTTGCCGCCTTCCGCCAGCGGGAAGCGCGCCGAGATGCGCGGCTTGATCTTGCCTTCGGCGTGCATCTTGAAGAGGTCGCGTACATTGCCTTTGTGCAATTCCGGCTCGCGCGCCACGCTCGCGCCCCAGAACACGCCGATGATCGAACTCGATTTCAGCAGCGTGAGATTGAGCGGCGGCGTGGGGATGCCGGCCGGGAAGCCGATCACCAGATAGCGCCCGTTCCAATTCATCGCGC
>DAOMPU010000179.1:0-5970 GCA_035444925.1 Terricaulis sp.
CCGTTGTCGTGTTCGGCTTCATCGTGCGCGCCAATCCGCTGCTGGTGGTGATGGCGGCCGCGCTCACCACTGGGCTCGCCGCGGCTTGGACGCCGGAGGCGACGCTCGCGGAATATTACGCCGCCGGTCAACAAACGCTCGCACAATTCGGCAAGGCGTTTAACGACGCGCGCTATATCAGCCTCACCTGGATTTTGCTCGCCGCCATCGGCTTGCTGGAGCGCGCCGGCCTGCAAGAGCGCGCGCGCATCGCCATCGCCAACGTGCAGGCCGCGACGGTGGGGCGTTTGCTTTGGGTGTATTTCGTGATCCGTCAGGCCGCCGCCGCGCTCGGCCTCACCTCGCTCGGCGGGCACGCGCAAATGGTGCGGCCTCTTGTTGCCCCGATGGCGGAAGGCGCCGCCGAAGCGCGCTATGGCGCGCTGCCCGACAAACAACGCTTCCTCATCCGCTCCCACTCCGCCGCCGCCGACAATATCGCGCTGTTCTTCGGCGAAGACATCTTCATCGCCATCGCCTCAATCCTGCTGATCAAGGGGTTTCTGGAGGCGAACGGCATCATCGTTGAGCCGTTGCAGCTTTCGGTGTGGGCCATTCCCACCGCCATCGCGGCTTTGATCATCCATAGCGTGCGGCTTTGGCTGCTGGATCGCAACTTGAAACGCGCGCTCGCCGCCAAGCCCGAGGCGGAGCCTGCGCCATGATCACGCTGCAGCACGCCTACATCGTCGCCGGGCTCTTCTTTCTCGCGCTCGTCGTGCTCTCCGCACGCGATGGGGCCAACCCGCGCCGCCTGCGCAATGCGGCGTTCTGGGGGCTGCTTGCGGCGAGCTTCCTGGGTGGGCATGCGTTCGGCGATCTCGGCAACGGCCTGCTGGCGCTCGGCCTCGTCGCCATCGCCGCCTTCGGCCTCGGCCAAGGCAAGCCGGCGACGACGACGCAGGAAGAGCGCCGCGCCAGCGCCGAGCGCAACGGCAATCTGCTGTTTCTGCCAGCGCTGATCATCCCCGCCGCGGCGCTGGCGGGAACGTTGATCGCGAAAGAAACAAGCTGGGGGCCGCTCCTCATCGAAGCGCGGCAGGCGACTTTGGTTTCGCTGACACTCGGCGTGCTGATCGCCATCGGCGTCATCATGGTGTGGCTGAAGCCGCCGCTGCTGGCGCCGCTGCAAGAAGGCCGACGGCTGATGGATGCGGTGGGCTGGGCGGCGATCCTGCCGCAGATGCTGGCTTCGCTCGGCGCGGTGTTTCTCGCCGCGGGCGTGGGCGAGCAAGTGGGGGCGATCTTCGCGCAATACATCCCGCTCGATACGCGCACCATGGCGGTGGCGGCCTATTGCATCGGCATGGCGCTGTTCACCATCATCATGGGCAATGCGTTCGCCGCGTTCCCGGTGATGACGGCGGCCGTCGGCCTGCCCTTCGTGATTCACGAATTGGGCGGCGATCCCGCGCGCGTGTGCGCCATCGGCATGCTGGCGGGCTTCTGCGGCACGCTGATGACGCCGATGGCGGCGAACTTCAACGTGGTGCCGGCGAACCTGCTTGAATTGCCCGATCGGAACGCGGCGCTGAACGGCGTGATCCGCGCGCAGATCCCGACCGCGATCCCGTTGCTGATCGCCAATATTCTGCTGATGCGGTTTCTGGCTTTCCCATGACGCGCGCAGGCGTACTTCCCTCCCCGCCAGGGGAGGGTGTCGTGCGAAGCGCGACGGGTGGGGCGGCTGCGCTCATGTTTGCAAGCGCTTGCGCTCTCTCCCCACCCGTCGCAAAGCAAGCTTTGCGACACCCTCCCCTGGCGGGGAGGGATGGAGTTCGCGCATGACAACGCTTACAAAAGACATCGCCGAAAAATTCGCCTCCCTCGCGCTCGCGCATGTGGAGCGGCCTTATCCGTATAAGATGGATCACGTGATGGGCGGGCCGGGCGATGTGATCGCGCCGCGCGCCGCGCATCCGATCTTTTACGGCAGTTTCGATTGGCATTCGTGCGTGCATGGATATTGGCTGCTGGCGCGGCTGAAGCGGCGCTACCCGGATTTGCGCCAGGCGGACGAGATTCGAGCGCTGTTCGATCGCGCCTTCACGCCGGCGAATGTCGAGGCTGAATGCGCCTATCTGCGCCGCCCGCTCGCACGCGTATTTGAGCGCCCTTATGGCTGGGGCTGGCTGCTGGCGCTGGCGGCGGAGCTGGATCAGCATAAGGACGCGCGGCTCGCGCCGCTGGCGCAGGCGTTCGCGCAGCGCTTCCGCGATTTCCTGCCGCTCTGCAATTACCCGATCCGCACTGGCGTGCATTCCTCCACCGCGTTCGCGCTGCGCCTTTCCGCCGATTGGGCCGAGACGCATGATCCGCTGCTTTATGCGCTGATGCGCGAAAAGCTGCTGCAATGGCACGCGGGCGATGCGAACGCGGCGGCGTGGGAGCCGAGCCAGGATGATTTTCTTTCGCCGACGCTGATGGCGGCGGAAGCTTTGCGCCGCTTCATGCCGGCCGATGATTTCCGCGCCTGGTTCGCGGCTTACCTGCCGCGCGTGGCGGCGGGCGCGCCCGCTTCGCTTTTCACGCCCGCGTTCGTCAGCGATCGCAGCGACGGCAAGATCGCGCATCTGGATGGACTAAATTTCTCCCGCGCCTGGTGCTGGCGGGCGATCGCGTCGGCGCTGGAGGATGGTCCCGTGCAAGCCAAAGCGCGCGGGGCGGCGGAGGCGCACATCCATGCGAGCCTGCCGCATGTTGCGGGCGATTACATGGGCGAGCATTGGCTGGCGACGTTTGCGCTGTTGGCGCTCGAAGCCTAAGCGATCGAAAACCGCACTTCGCCAACACCCTCGACGCCGCCTTCCACCACGTCGCCGCGTTGCAGCGGGCCGACGCCGGCGGGGGTGCCGGTGAAGATGAGATCGCCGGGGCGCAACTCCCAGGAGCGCGAGAGCGCAGTGATAATTTCCGGCACGCTCCAGATCAGCTGGCGCAGATCGCCTTCCTGCTTCACCGCGCCGTTGACCGAAAGCCAGATGCGCCCTTGCGTGGGATGGCTGCCGGCCGGAATCAGCGCGCCCATCGGCGCCGATTGATCGAACGCCTTGCCGATATCCCACGGCGCGCCTGCTTTCTTCATCTCGCCTTGGCGGTCACGGCGCGTCAGATCAACGCCGGCGCCATAGCCCCACACATGCGCCAATGCCGCATCCGCCGCGATCTCGCGCCCGGCTTTGCCCAGCGCCACCACGAGCTCGATCTCGTGATGCAAGTCAGACGTGTTTTGCGGATACGCGATCGCCGCGCCGCTTTCGGCCAATGCGTCCGCGGGCTTGGTGAAAAAGATCGGCGGCTCGCTTTTCGCGTCGCCGCCCATTTCGCGCACATGGTCGGCGTAATTGCGCCCGACGCAGAAGATGCGCCGCACCGGAAAACGCGCCGCGCTCCCGGCGATGGCGACGCTGGGTTGCGGCGGAGGATCAATCACGTAAGACATACGCGCATTGAGCACACGAAAAGCGCGCGCGCAAACTCTCCCCAGCGGGGAAAGCTTCAGGTGCAAGGGCTTGCACGGCGGCGCGCAGGCTGGAAGCTAGCGCCACGGCCCGAGGGCGGAACATGGCATGGCTTTTCATCCTGGCGCTCGCCATCTGGGTGTGGCGTCAGGGCCGGCGCATCGATGCGCTGACCAAGCAAGTGCAAGCGCTGGAAGCGCGCGCCGCGCACGCGCCGGCGTCGGAAGCCGACGACGTGCTCGTGCTCGACACGCCCTTACCGCACGCTTCCAACGATGAAGCAGAAGAAGAAACTCAAGCGGAGCCGCAGGCCGAGAGCGCGGAAGTCTATGTGCTCACGCAAACCGCCCCGCCTTTGCATGAGGAAGATGGCGCGCTGCTGCTGACCGAGCGGGTGGCGGACGATCCGCCCGCCCCGCCGCGCGCGCGCCGGTTTGAGCAATGGCTGGCTGAGAATGGCCTTGCCTGGCTGGGCGGGGGCGCGTTCGCGCTGGGCGGGGTGATGCTGGTGGCCATCGCCGCGCAGCAAAGCTGGTTTACGCCTTTAGTGCGGCTCTATTGCGCGCTTGGCTTGGGCGTGGGCCTGATCGGCGCGAGCGAATGGCTGCGGCGGCGGCCCGGCGCGCATGCGCTGGTGGCGGCGCTGCTGGCCGGCGCGGGCGCGGCGACGTTTTACGCGACCGCCTGGGGCGCGCACGCGCTTTACGATTACATCGACGCGCCGACAGCGGGCGCCGCATTGGCGCTTTGCGCTTTGATCCTGCTGGCGCTGGCGTTCCGGCACGGGCAAGCGCTCGGCGTGCTGGCGCTGCTTGCGGCGCTGCTGGCGCCGGCGATTGCGCACGCGGGCGATTGGCCGGCGCAAGCGCTCACCTTCTATCTCGGCGCGGCGGCGGCCGCGGGCTTTGGCGTCGCGGCGCTGCGGCGCTGGCCGTGGGTGGGCGCAGTGACGCTGCTGGGGCTCTATTTCTGGTTCGCGGCCGCGATCGGGGAAGGCAATGTGCGCCGCGCTTTGGCGCTGGCCTCTTTCGCCAGTTTGGGCGGCGTGGCGCTCGCGTTCCGCAAGCCGATTGCCGAAACCGAGGCGCGCTATCTTTCGTGGGCGCGCGCGCACGCGATCGCGCCGGCCATCGCCATCGCGCTTTCCAGCATTGCGTTGATCTGGACCTGGCTCGCCATGGCCGAAGCGCCGAACGGCGTGGTTTCCGGGCCTGCCTGGGTGGGCGCGATGTTCGTGGCGCTGGCGGCGGTTTCGGTGCGCGCACGCGTGGCGCCGGCGATTGTTCTGGCGGTGGCGATCGGCGCGCTGGTGGCGGGCTTCATGGCTTATCTGGTTGCGCGCTATCATCCGCTTGAGCCGCAATTTTATCCGTTCATCCTGTTCGCCGCGGCGATGATCGCCGCTTCCGCGATCGGCGCACGCCCGCATCGGCGCGAGCGTGCGCTGGCGGCGATCGCCGGCGGCGCGGGCGCGGCGCTGCTGACGGCGTTAGGCGCCTCGATCTCCGCCGATTGGCATTCGCCCAGCGCGTATGCGCCCTTGCTGATCGGCGGCGCGGGCCTGCTTGGCGCGGCGTGGCTGCAGGCGCGTAACGTGGCGAAGCCGCACGCCAATCTCGCAGTCGATGCCTGGGCGTGCGCAGGCGCTGCGCTGCTGGCGATCGCGCTGGAATCCATCTTCGCCGCCGAGTGGCGCGTGGCCGCGCATGCGGGGCTGGCTTTGGGGCTTGGCGCGGCGTTCGCGCAGCGCGGCTGGCGGGGCTTAGGCTGGAGCGCGATCGGCGCCGCCACGTTGGCGCTGGCGCATGCGTTCTTGGGCCAAACCGCCGGCGCCGCACTCAGCCTCGCGGCGCCAATTTGGCAAACGCTCGGCGTGCTCGCGCTTGGCGCCATTTTCCTGTTCGCGGGCGCGCATCTTTGCGCGCGGCGCGCTGCGCCCTCGCCCACCGGCGAAGCATTGAGCGCGGCGGCGATCGTGCTTGCTTTGCTGGCGGCGTTCTTCGCGCTGCGCTGGATCGCGGCGGGCGGGGCCGGCGCGCCGCTCGACCGCTTCACCGAAACGGCGCTGCGCGGGCTCGCTTTGCTGGCCGCCGCGCACATCGCCAGCCCGCGCGCAGGCCAAGCCTTCGGCCGCCTCAGCGCGCTGCGCGGGCATGCGCTGATGGCGGCTGGTTTTGGGCTGATCGCCTTCACCAATGGCGTGCAGCTCAATCCCTGGTGGGGCGCGCCGCCCGCTTCCATCCCGGGGCCGCCGCTGTTCAACACGCTGGCGCTCAGCTTCGCGGCGCCCGCGGCGCTGCTCTTGCTGGCGGCGCGGCGGCTTTATGGGACGCAGCTTTTGGCTGCGCGGCTTTACGCTGGCGCCGGCGCGCTGCTGGCGCTGCTCTGGGCGCTGCTGGAAATTCGCCACGCGTTTCATGCCGCGAGCATGAACGCCGCTTATGTCGGCGCCGTTGAAGGCGCATGCTAC
>DAOMPU010000180.1:0-5923 GCA_035444925.1 Terricaulis sp.
CGCGTGCTGGATGTGGGCGCGGGCTCTGGCGTGCTGGCGATCGCGGCGGCCAAGCAGGGCGCGAACGCGTTGGCGATCGAGATCGATCCGCGCGCGGCGGCGATCGCGGAAGTCAACGCCAAGCAGAACGAAGTGGGCCAGCGCGTGCGCGTGATCGCCGGCGATGGCGCCCGCTTTATCGCCAAGCAGCAATTTGATCTCGTGTTCGCCAACATTTTGATGCGCCCGCTGATCCGGCTGGCGCCGAAACTGGCGCCGAGCGTGGCACCGGGCGGGCGGCTGGTTCTTTCCGGCCTGCTACGCTCCCAGGCGCCGCTGGTGCGGGAGGCGTACGCCTCGCGCGGGTTCGTGCTGGAGCGCCAGATTCCGCGCGAAGCCTGGATGACCCTGGTGTGGCGGCGCCCGCCGCTGCGCGCTTGACGGCGCACGCGGCGCAGATACTCTCCCGCTGCTGGGAGGCGGGCTCTGATGCTGCAAAATTTTACTCGTTTTATCGCGGGCGCATGCGCGCTGGCGCTGGTTTGCATGGCCGCGCCGGCGTTTGCGCAAACAGCGCGCCCCTACGCGCTTGAGCAGCTCGCGCCGGAAGTGCGCGCCGCGGTTGAGAACGCGCGCGATGCGCAGCGGCGCGCGCTGATGGCGGCCGCGCGCTCTTACGGAGAAGACGGGGGCTTGGTGCGATTCACCGGCACGGGCGGCGATTCCTATCTGGGCGAGTGCGCGCCCTGCAGCAGCGACGGGCCGCAGCGCCATGGGCACGGCGTGCTCACTTGGCCGGACGGCGAATTGTACGCCGGGCAGCACGTGGCCGGCGGCAATGGCGGCATGAAGCACGGCTATGGCGTCTATATCTTCGTGGATGGCGACGTGTACGAGGGCCAGCTCTCGAACGAGCATTTCGCCGGCTATGGCGTGCGCTGGGATTCGCAAGGGCGCGTGCGCTATCAGGGCCAGTGGGCCAATGGCAGCCCGCAGCAATAGTTAGCGCGCATAGACGTTCAACGCGTAATGGCACGGCGCGGCGCGGCAATGCGGCGCGGCCGATTCGATGGCGTGGCGCCCGGTCACGCCCGGACGCACGCGAATGCGCGGCGACGCGCCGGAAACTTCAGCGATCACCGCGCCGGCAGGATCGCGCACGCGCAGGCGAAGCTCACCACACGCTTCAGCGCAGGCGGCCGCGAGCACGTAATCCTGATTGGCCCAAAGCCGCACGCTGACGCTTGCGGGCGCGGCGGCGCGCACCTCGCCCCGCAGCGGCCCGGCGGCCAGCGCATAGCGCTCGCGCTGCAGCGCTGTGGTGTGGGCGTCGAGCGCGCGGGCCAACGCGGCGGCATGCGGCGCGATCGCGGGCCCGGCGGCCCCCGTCAGCACCGCCGCCAGCGCCAGCGCACCTGCGACGATCAGGCTTTTACCCATCACTTTCTTCGCTCGGTTCCGTTTCGTAGGGGCGGCGCCCCTTAAAGCGGGGGCCAGAAAGGCCTAAACTCTGAGCGCTGAACCTGCCCTGAACCCGAGGATGCACCCTTGTTCCAGACCTACGACGAACCCGGCGGCCCGGCGCTTGGCCGCAAGCACCTGCCGCGCCTGCGCAAGGCGCTCAAACAGGCGGGCCTCGACGGCTTCATCGCCCCGCATGAGGACGAATGGCAGAACGAATATGTGCCCGCCGCCTATGACCGCCTGGCGTGGCTGACCGGCTTCACCGGCTCAGCCGGCGCGGCGGTGGTGCTGACGGATGAAGCGGCGGTGTTCGTGGACGGGCGCTATACGCTGCAAGTGCGTGCGCAAGTGGATGAAAAGCTGTTCGCTTATCGCGACCTGATCGACGGCGGCCCGGCGGCTTACATCCGCGAGCGCGCGCCCAAGGGCGCGAAGATCGGCTATGATCCGAAACTGCATTCGCCTGATAGCCTCGACCGCCTGCGCGCCGCCGCCGATGCGGCGGGCGCCGCGCTCGTGCCGATGAGCCGAAATCCGATCGACACGATCTGGGATGACCGCCCGGCGATCCCCGCCGCGCGCGTGGCCCCGCATGAAGAACGTTTCACCGGCGAGAGCGCGGCCTCCAAGCGCCATCGCCTCGGCGATGCGCTGAAGGGCGAGAAGGCGGATGCGGTGGTGATCACCTCCCCCGCATCGATCGCGTGGCTGTTCAACGTGCGCGGCGGCGATGTCGCGCGCACGCCGCTGCCTTTGGGCGAAGCGATTTTGCGCGACGATGGCCGCGCCGATCTCTTCCTGGCGGAAGAAAAAGTCTCGGCCGAACTGAAGCAATGGCTGGGCAACGAAGTGGCCGTGCGCCCGAGCGATGAGTTGGCGCCGGCGCTGGCGGAGCTTTCCGGCAAACGCGTGAAGCTGGACCCCTCCACCGCGAGCGCCTGGTATTTCGAGCAATTGAAGGCCGCGGGCGCGGAAGTGGTGCGCGGGCAAGATCCGGTGGTGTTGCCGCGCGCGTGCAAGAATGCGGCGGAAGTGGAAGGCTCGCGCCAGGCGCATATCCGCGACGGCGCGGCGGTGGCGCGCTATCTGCACTGGCTGGCGACGGACGGCCAAACCGGCAAGGTGATGGAGATCGACGCCTGCCGGAAGCTGGAGCAATTCCGCCAAGCCACCGGCCAGCTGAAAGACCTCTCGTTCGATTCCATCTCCGGCGCGGGGCCGAACGGCGCGATCGTGCATTATCGCGTCAGCACCAAATCCAACCGCAAGCTGGCGCGCGGCTCGCTGTTTCTGATCGATAGCGGCGGGCAATATCTCGACGGCACCACCGACATCACCCGCACGGTGGCGATCGGGCGCGCCAACAAGGAGATGAAAGAGCGTTTCACCCGCGTGCTGAAAGGCCACATCGCCCTCGCCCGCGTGCGCTTCCCGAAAGGCACGAGCGGCCATCAGCTCGATGCGCTGGCGCGCATGAGCTTGTGGGAAGGCGGCTTGGATTACGATCACGGCACGGGGCACGGCGTCGGCTCGTATCTCGGCGTGCATGAAGGGCCGCACCGGATTGCGAAATTCGTGAACACGCAGCCGCTTGAGCCGGGCATGATCGTTTCCAACGAGCCGGGCTATTACAAAACCGGCGCCTACGGCATCCGCATCGAAAACCTGCAAGTGGTCACGCCCGCGGCGGAGATCGAAGGCGGCGAACGCCCGATGCTGGGCTTTGAAACGCTGACCATGGCGCCGATCGCGCGCGATCTGATCGTCAAGGCGATGCTGACGAAGGATGAGCTGGCGTGGCTCAACGCCTATCATGCAGAGGTTTGGGCAAAAACAGGCCCTCTGGTGGATGGCGAAGCCAAGACGTGGCTGGAAGCGGCGACCAAGCCGCTCTAACGGAGAGGCGCATGCACTTCCTGCTGGGCGCGTTGCTGGCGCTGATGCTGATGGCCGCGCCCGCGCGCGCGGAGAGCGGCGAAGAAGCCGCGATCCGTGCGCTGATCGATCAATGGTACGCACAGCAACGCGCCGGCGAAAGCGGGCGCATTTATGCGCTGCTCGCCCCTGGCGCTATCGACGCCAGCCCCGGCTATCGCCATCTCGACACCGGCGCAGCGAACCGCGCGCCGCGCGTCTATACTTCGCTGGCCGCCACCGCGCTGCAATTTGACCACGAAATTTCGCGGCTCGATATCGACACGCGCTTTGCGCGCGTAGGCGTGTGGGAGCGCGGCTTCAATTACGCATGGGCGGCGGAGCGCACCTATGAAAGCGCCGGCTACGCGACGTTCGTGCTGGAAAAGCAGCAAGACGGCCGCTGGCTGGTGCTGGCGCACCGCACAGGCACGATCGGCATCCCGCCCAACCGGCGCACCGATCCGCTGCCGGACATGCGCCCGCTTTGGGAAGCGCGCCAAGCGGCGGCGCAGAATTAGCTGCTGAGCGCGATCCAGGAATCCTCGTCGATCACCTTGACGCCATGCTTTTCGGCTTCGGCGAGCTTCGAGCCCGCGCCGGGGCCGGCGACCACGAGATCGGTTTTCTTCGAGACGCTGCCCGCCACCTTGGCGCCGAGCGCGGTGGCGCGCGCTTTGGCTTCATCGCGCGTCATTTTCTCGAGAGAGCCGGTGAACACGATGGTGAGCCCGGCGACGGGCGAGGATGTGGCCGCGCGCGGCTGATCTTTCGGGCGCACTTCTTTCAGAAGGCGCTTGAGCGCCGCGATATTGTGCGGCTCGGCGAAGAAATCGACCAGATGATCGGCCGCGACGGGGCCGACGCCATCGATCTGGCCAAGCTCGACATACGCTTCGCCCGGCGCTTGTTTGGCTGCAGCTTTCAGCGCGGCGATCGCTTCGGGTAATGCGCCGAACGCGGCGATCAGCCCATCCCACGCGCGGCTGGTGACGCCTTTGAGCTTCGGCGGCGCGCCCGCATCGAACAAATCGTCCTTTGGCGCTTTGAGTTCGCCTGCGGCCGCGAGCAAAGCCGCGCGCGCGCCGGCGCCGACGCCGGCCACGCGCTCCAGCGCCTCGTAGGCTTCGCCAGGGCGCGCCTTCACGGCGGCTTGCACCGCATCCGCAAACGCGGCCCAGCTTTCAAACCGGCGCGCGATCACGCCCGCGGTGGTTTCGCCGATGTCGCGGATGCCGAGGCCAAACAGAAAGCGCGCGAATTCCGGTTCGCGCCGCGCCTCGATCGAGGCCAGCAAGTTCGTGACGCTTTTTTCGCCGTAGCCTTCGCGCGTGGTCAGCTCATCCTTGTGATCTTGCAGGCGGAAAATATCCGCCGGCTCCTTCACCCAGCCGAGTTCGTAGAATTCCTCGATCTGCTTGGCGCCGAGGCCTTCGATGTCCATGGCGCGGCGGGCGACGAAATGGATCAGCCGCTCCACCGCCTGCGCGGGGCAATTGAGGCCCCCGGTGCAGCGGGCGATCACGCCCTCTTCGCCCGGCTCCAATTCACGCGCCACGTGACTGCCGCAGACTGGACAGGTTTCGGGGAACACGTATTTGCGCGCGCCTTTGGCGCGCTTTTCCAAGAGCACATCCACGATCTGCGGGATCACGTCGCCCGCGCGCTGCACCACAACCGTATCGCCGACGCGTAAATCCTTGCCGCCGCGAATGGCACCGCCATCGGCGCCGATGCCGCGGATATAATCGGCATTGTGCAAAGTCACGTTGGTGACGGTGACGCCGCCGACGAATACCGGCGCAAGGCGGCCCACCGGCGTCAGCGCCCCAGTGCGGCCGACTTGAATATCGATGCCTTCCAGCGTCGTGGTTTGCTGCTCGGCGGCGAATTTGTGGGCGATGGCCCAGCGCGGGCTGCGCGAAACAAAGCCCAGGCGCTGCTGCAGCGAAAGATCATCCACCTTGTAAACGACGCCGTCGATCTCATAGGCGAGCGCGGGGCGCCCTTCGAGAATCTGCTGATAGGCGGCCAACAATTGCTCGGCATTGGCGGCGCGGATCATGGCGGGTGTGACGGGAAAGCCGAGCTGCTTCAGCCGCGCCATGCTTTCAAACTGCGTTTCGGCCAACGGCTCCGAGAGTTCGCCCCAGCCGTGCGCGAAAAAGCGCAGCGGGCGCGTGGCGGTGATTTTCGCATCGAGCTGACGCAGCGCGCCGGCGGCGGAGTTGCGCGGGTTGACGTAGGTCTGCTTGCCTTCGGCCTCGAGGCGCGCGTTCATCGCCGCGAACGCGGCCTTCTCCATGTAAACTTCGCCGCGCACTTCCAGCACGGCGGGCGCGCCTTTGATGGTTTGCGGAATGTCAGCCAGCGTGCGCAGGTTGGCGGTGACATCCTCGCCCTCGCGCCCATCGCCGCGCGTGGCGCCTTGCACGAACTTCCCGTTCTCATAGCGCAGCGAAGCGGAGAGGCCGTCGATCTTCGGCTCCGCCGTGATCGCGGGCGGCTTATCCAGATTGAGGAAACGCTGCACGCGCGCCACGAAGGCGCGCGCGTCCTCGGCGTC
>DAOMPU010000181.1:0-5922 GCA_035444925.1 Terricaulis sp.
GCTGGGAGGCGCGTGATGGGCGCCGCGCTGCACGATTTTGACGACGACACGCTGATCGCCGCCGCCGCGCGCGCGCCTGCGCCGCTGATCGCGGTGCTCGATATCGGCGTTTCCAAAACCGCGTGCCTGGCCGCGCGCCGCGATAGCGTGCTGGACCTGCACCCTTCGCGCCCGCTGCGCGTTTCCGGCGCTGGCGTGCAAACCGCGCCCGCGATCGCCTCCGGCAAAGCCGCCGATTTCGATGCCTGCGCCCGCGCCATCCGCGTGGCGATGGACGATGCCGCCTATATGGCCGGCGCGCCGATCAAGCGCGTGGTCGCCACCTATTCGGGCCCTGGCCTGCAATCGAACATCGTGCGCGGGGGAACGCGCGTCAAAGGCAAGCTGATCGCCACGCGCGATATTGAAGCGGCGGTCGACGCCGCCATGCAATCGCTGCCGACGCCGCAACGCAGCTTTCTGCACGTGGAGCCGCTGCGCTATTTTATCGATGACGGCGCGCCGGTGGACGATCCGCTCGGCCATGCCGGGCGCACGCTCACTGTGGAAGCGTGCGCGGTCACCGCGCCCACCGATGCGCTCAATGCGCTGAAAGCGTGCGTGCGCCAGGCGGGCGCGGACGTTGAAGAAATCATCGCCGGCCCCAAAGCCGCGGGCCTCGCCGCGCTGACGCGCGAGGAGCGTGAGGCGGGCGCTTTGGTGCTCGATATCGGCGCCGGCGCCATTGGTATGGCTGTGTTCGCCGAAGAAGGCCTGGTTCACGCCGAAACCGTTTCGATCGGCGGCGTGCGCCTGACGCGCGATCTCGCCGCCAAGCTGCGCACCAGTTTCGCCGCCGCTGAGCGCGTGAAGCTCGCATTCGGCGCGGTGGGCGCCTCGTGCGATCCGCGCGAAGCGATTTCCGCGCCCAAGCTCGGCCCCGACGGGCGCCTGGAAGCCGCCACCACGCTGCGCGGGGTGATCGCCGACACGCTGACGCCGCGCCTGATGGAAATGCTTCTGCTGGCGCGCCAGCAGCTCGCCCGCGCCGGCTTCGCCAGTGGCGACGGCCCGCGCCGCGCGGTGATCGTTGGCGGGGGCGCCGCGATCCCTGGACTGCGCGAACTCGCGGTCGAGGCGCTCGGCATGCCGGTGCGGATCGGGCGCGCGGATGTGAGCGGATTCGATCATGGCGAAGCGGGGCCGGCCTATGCCTCAGCCGCCGGCGCGCTGCGCTGGCGTTTGGATGAGCCCACGCTCGATGACGTGGAAGAACACTTCCAGCCCACGCTCGCTCACGTCGCCGCCGCGATGCGCGACAGCGCGCTCAACGCGTGGCGCTGGCTGCGCGATAATTTCTAAAGCAACGGACTTTAAATTCGCCTCAGTTTGATGGCGGGCGGCGTGCGAATTTGAAGTCCATAAGTTGCTTTAGAGAACTTTGAATCTAAAGCGTCTTGTGGACCTTAAATGCGACGGGGCGGGCGATCCAAGGCTTGGGTCGCATTTAAGGTCCGACGCTTTAGGCGCTATTCCGCCGCGCAAATGAAGATGCTGAGATAATTCACCGTCGGCGTGCCGGATTGGCGTAGCGCAAGCTGCGGCCCGCGCCGTGCGGCGATAAAGGCGCGCAACGCCTCTGCATCGCTGGTCTCGCTGGCTTCCGCGCGAATTTCATCGCGATTGACCTGATACCCGCGCCGCTGATTGACCTCGGCGGTGAGCGCCCGCACGCGAACGCGCCCGATCGGCACGCTCAAAACATCGTCGGGCTGCTCCGAAAGCAGGGCGGCGACGCGGTTTGCGCGCGTCTCCGCGCCGGCCACGCCTTCGCAAGCGAAAACGTCAATCCGCCAGCTGAGCGCCATGCGCGCATCGCGCGCCATGCGCTCCACTTCTTGATTGGTCGCGGCCGGCGCTTGCAGCGGGCCTGGGAGCGGGCCGGGCGTGGCCTCGTTTGCGCTCCGCGATGCGTTCTCTAACTGGCGCGACACCGCCAGCAATTCCTGGCGCTGTTCGGTGAGCTGCTGGTTAAGCAGTGCGTTGTAGCGCTGCCGTTGGTCCAGATTGCTCTGATAAAGGTAAAGCGCCACCACGCCGGCGATCAGAAGGGTGCCTGTGAGCAGGACTGTTGCGATTGCGAGGCGGCCCCGGCTGCGTTGCATCGCGATCAGCTTGTCCAATTGCTGGCGCTGCGCGCTGTTGCGGTGTTCTTCGGCCGCTTCGCTGGCGTTGACGAACTCGCGCTGATTGGCCGTGGCCTCCGGCGCGCCGGGCTTCCAGGCCGCAAGCCAAGCCTTTGCCGCCGCAAGCTCGCCGCCCCGCATCAATTGGGATTCATCGCCGCTGCGCTCGCGCCAGCGCGCCGCGAGTTCGGCGATGCGCGTATGCTCGCGGATCCAGTCGATATCGGTGCGCAGCGCCGTGGTGAGCTGCTTCAAGCTGGCGCCGAAGCGCTCCTTGTTGGTGAAGTGGATGTAGTTCAGCCGGCGCAGCCGCTCGGGCGTTTGCGCTTCGTCCACCGCGATCGCCAGCACCGGCAGCACGCGCTTGGCCATTTCAGCCGCGCGCTCGACCTCCCAGGCGCAGCGCTCCGAGGCCACGGAGGCGGGCGTGATCACGTAGATCACCGTGTCGGCCTGGTGCAGCAGATGGCCGAGGCGCGCTTCCCAATCCTCGCCCGGCACGATGTCGTGCAGATCGAGGAACGGGTCGAAACCCGCCGCCTCGAGGCCCGCCATGAGTTCTTCGGCAAACGCGCTCGCATCGCTGCGCGCATACGAGATGAAAACCCGAAGCGTCTGACTGCCCGTCATCGCCGCCTCCCGCCGGCGAAGCTAGCCGATGCCGGCGGGCGGTAATAGGGGGCTTTACGCGCTAGTTGCCGCCTTCGCCCGCGCCGCGCGGCACGTCCTGGTAATCCAGCACGAAGCGCTCCAGCAGGCGCACCGTGAACGCGGTGGAGCCGTCCGGCTTCCAATCGCTCGGGCCGTTCCAGGCCATGTTGGCGATGTCGAGGTGCGCCCAAGGGATTTCCCGGCTGATGAATTCGCCGATGAAATGCGCGCCCGTGCCCGCGCCCGCGCCCGTGCCGCCGCCATTTTTGATGTCGGCGAAGGTGGAGGAGGTGTCCTGCGCGTAGCTTGCATGCAGCGGCAGGCGCCACAGCAACTCGCCGGTGGCCTCGCCCGCGGCCAGAAGCTGCGCCGCCAGCGCGTCGTGGCGCGAGAAAAGCCCGGCGTAATCATCGCCCAGCGCGCCGCCCACGGCCCCCGTCAGCGTCGCCACGTCGATCACCGCGGCGGGATTGAGCCGCGCATCCGCGTAGGAGAGCGCATCAGCCAGCACCAGGCGCCCCTCGGCGTCGGTGGAGACGATCTCGATCGTTTTGCCGTTCATCGCCGTCAGCACGTCGGCCGGGCGGATGGCTGCGCCGTCGGGCATGTTCTCCGCCAGCGCCGCGATCGCCACCACATGCACCGGCGCGCCCGAACGCGCCAGCGCCAGCACCGCGCCGGTCACGGACGCGGCGCCCGACATATCCATGCGCATATTGCCCATGTTGCCGCCGGTTTTGATGTTGAGGCCGCCGCTATCGAAGGTGATGCCCTTGCCGGCCAGCACGATCGGCTGCGCCGGCGCGCCCGCGCCGCGATAGGTGACGATCATCATGCGCGGCGGGCGCGGCGAGCCTTGGCCCACGCCTAGGATCGCGCCCATGCCGAGCCGCTGCATCGCCGGCACGTCGAGCACTTCGATCGTGACGCCGCGCACGCCCGCGAATTGAGCGCGCGCGCTGGCGACGAAAGTTTCAGGGTAGATCACATTCGCGGACGCGTTGGAGACATCGCGCGTCCAAGCCATCGCATCCACCAAAGCGCGCCCGCGCTGCGCATAGAGTGCGGCCGCCTCGCTATGCGCGTCGGCGGCGATCAGCGTGGGGGCGAGCGGCTCGGCGGTGCGGCGCGCGGCTTGGAACAGATCGGAGCGATATTCGCCGATGCCCAGGCCCGCGGCGAGTTCTGCGACGGCCGCGCCCGGCAGATCGCCCGCCATCACGGTGACGGCGCCGTCCTCGCCCAGCAGCGCGCGCCCGGCCACGGCCCCCGCGCTTTGATAATCGCGCGCCGTAGGCTCAGCGCCGAGGCCGACGATCAGAATCCGGCTCCATCCGCCAATGCCGCGCAGCGAAAGCGTTTGCCGCGCGCGATAATTGAAGCTCGCCGCGTTCAGCGCCCGCGCGAGGGCGGCGCGGTCCGCTTCGCTCAGGCGCGCGGCGCGCGTCTCAAGATCGCCCTCGGCGCTGAGCGGCAGCACCAGCGCGCCGGCCTCGGCCCCGGCTTCGGCGGCGAAGCTCACCGCGCGCTGCGTCGGTGCGGGCAGGGTCTGCGCCGCGGCGCGGGGCGCGCGCGTCTGCGCTTCGGCCGGAACCATCGTGGCCATGGCGGCGGCGGCCAGCGCGGTGCTGGCGAGCAAGCGAACAAGCATGAAATCCCCCTGGATATGTTGCGCCTGTTTTGGCGGCATGCGCAGGCGGGGGGCAAGCCTCCGGCGATAACGAGCACGTCAGCGGCGATGAGCCGGCGGAGGTATTTTCGTATGCCCGGCGTCAAATCGCGCGATAGGGGAAAAGCCCGCGCCCGAACGGATCAGCGCCAGCTCCTGCGGCGTAAACATATCCCCAGCTTCGTGGAGTGCGCGCACCAGGCGCGCTTCTGTGGATTGTCCGTCGCGGGTGTGGCGCCCTTCAAGCCAACGCTGCGCCATCGCATAGGCCGCCTCGCCCGCGCAGACCCAGAGCGAGCGCCGCAGCACAAAAATATCGAGGCTCGCGTGCAATGTGTTGAACCCCGCGCGCAGCCGGTCGCGCTCTTCCTGCGTCAGGGCGCTAAGTTCGATGTCCTGCGCCACGATTTGCACGGAATCCGCAGCCGAGAGCGCGCGGTCGCGCTGTTGCAGCGCCAGCAGATCGGCGATTTCGCTAAGGGCGAGGCGCCCTTCCATACGGGTGACGCGTACGCCCAGATCGGCATTGTGGCTAAGGGCGATAGGCATGGCGCCTGCTTAGGGGCGTAGCGTTACCCGCCTGTTTAAGCGGGCGAAACGCCATCGGTGTCAGTGCTAAAATATCCGCAAGCGAAAGCCTTGCCCGGCGGCGTCGGCGCGCCCAATTAGTCCACAAGTCACCGTGCTTTAGCCGCAAAACCGCCGCCAGCGTTTCGATACCTTAACGAAGGCTTAAGTCCGTCGCCGGAGGCTGCGGTGCGAGCGTGGGCGAATCGTGCGAACCGGTTCCGTGGAGCGGCAAGTTTATGAGCCAATACAGCGCGCCCGGCGTGCATGAATCCAAACCCCGCATCGTCGTGTTCGGCGTCGGCGGGGCGGGCGGCAACGCCGTCAACAACATGATCGAGGCGCGCCTGCAGGGCGTGGAATTCGTCGTCGCCAACACCGACGCACAAGCGCTGACGCGCGCGAAAACGCCCAACCGCATTCAGCTCGGCCACTCGATCACCGAGGGTCTGGGCGCCGGCGCGCGCCCGGAAGTGGGCCAGGCGGCCGCGCAGGAAAGCACGCCTGAGATCATCGAATTCCTCGAAGGCGCACACATGGTGTTCGTCGCCGCCGGCATGGGCGGGGGCACCGGCACGGGGGCGGCGCCTGTCATCGCCCGTACGGCGCGCGAGCGCGGCATCCTGACCATCGCCGTGGTCACCAAGCCGTTCCACTTCGAGGGCCAGCGGCGCATGCAATTGGCGGAAGCCGGCGTGCAGGAGCTGCGCAAGCACGTCGATACGCTGATCGTCATTCCGAACCAAAACCTCTTCCGCGTCGCTAATGAGCGCACCACCTTCGCCGAAGCCTTCCAGCTGGCCGATCAGGTGCTTTACAGCGGCGTGCGCGGCGTCACCGATCTGATGGTGATGCCCGGCCTGATCAATC
>DAOMPU010000182.1:0-5879 GCA_035444925.1 Terricaulis sp.
GGCCGGCGAAGCCGATGAAGCCCCAATCGCCAACATAGGAGCCGCCCAGGCTGTACGCTGTGTATTCGGTCCAAGTGTTGGGCGCCGTGCCGAAGGCGAAGTCTTCGTGCTCGTGCTCTTCTTCCTCGTGTTCCTCCTCCTCATGCTCATCGTGGTGATGGCCGTGCGCATCGGCGAAGCCGGGGATGTCGTAGGGTTCGGTTTCGCGCATGGCGACGCTGAGGCGAAGCGCGAAGGGCCCCGCGCCGGCGCCAAGGCGCAGCGCGCCCTGCGTCCCTTCATCCACCGTGGAATAAGCGCCCAGCACTTCGCCTTCGACGCCTTCGATCGCGCGCGTGGGCACGGATTGATCGATCACGTTGACGACCCCGCCCACGGCGTTGCCGCCATACGCCAAAGCCGCGGCGCCGCGCAGGATTTCCACGCGCTCGGCATCGAGCCCGTCCGAGCTGACGGCGTGGTCTGGGCTGGCGGTGGAGGCGTCGATCGCGCCGATGCCGTTTTGCAGCACGCGCACGCGGTCTTCGCCGAGGCCGCGGATGATCGGCCGGCTCGCGCCCGCGCCGAACGAGGTGGAGGCAACGCCCGGCTGCGCATCGAGCGTATCGCCAAGGCCGTTGTTGAGTGTGCGCACGAGCTCGTCGCGGCGCACGATGTTGGCGCCCTGCAGGCTTTCGATCACTGCGCCCTCAAGCGGGGCGGTGACAACGATTTCGTCCTCTTCGACGGCGCGTTGTTGGGCGTAAGCGGGGCCGCCGAGCAGAAGCGCGGCGACCGAGGCGGTCATAAAATACTTGTGCATGGATGCTCTCTCGATCCCGCGCGGGCGGGATGGCTGATAGGTGCGCGCGCGTACACGGCGCGCGAGACGGGTTCAGCTGAGAGCGATTGGGGGCGCGCGGCTGCGCCAGGGCGGGGCGGGCGTCAGGCGCACCGAACGATCGGCCGCGATGCGCGCTTGGGTTTGCGCAAGCTGTTGCGGCGGCGTGATCAGCGCCGGCGGCGGCGCCAATACATCGCGCGCGGCGGCGCCGAGGCGGCAGATCGCGCACGGGCCTATGCCGTCCGCAGCATCATGGTGATGGGCCGAGAGCGAAGCTTCCTCGGCCGGCGCGGCGGCGTGGACGTGGGTTTGCAGCACGAAGCATTGCATCGCGATGGCTATCATCGCGAGCAGCAGGGGCAGGCGGCCCCAAAAGCCCGTTTCTCGGGCGCGGTGTGCTCTTGCTTGCACGGAAATCCCTAGTCCGATCCGAACCTAGGGGACATGGATGTTATTGTATAGCGTCCCGCAGCTCAGATTTCGACCAGCAGCGTAGAAAAGCCGGCGAATTCCGCGTCTTGGCCCGAAGCACTGGCCTGACCCAGCGCCAGCCGCGTGGCTTTGGCCGGCGCCGGCAGGGTCCAGCGGAGCGGCTCGGGGCCGAGATTGAACAAGCAAAGCACGCGCTCATCCCCGGCGCTGCGCTCGAACGCCAGAAGCGGTGCGGGCGCCTCAAGCGCGGCGTAGGCCCCTGTGCGCAAAGCTGCGCTCGCCTTGCGCAGCGCGATCAGGGCAGTGGTGAAAGCAAGCACCGAATGGGCGTCGGCTTGCTGCACGTCAACCGCGATCGCGCGATGGCGCGGATCAACCGGCAGCCACGCGTCATCACCCACCGTGAAGCCAACCATCGGCTTGGTGACAGTCCAGGGCATCGGCGTGCGCGCGCCGTCGCGCCCGATGCCATTGGGCCAAAATGCGATCGCCTCGGGATCGCGCAGGCGCTCATACGAAACATCCGCGTGCGGCAGGCCCAGCTCATCGCCCTGATAGAGAAAGGCCGTGCCGCGCATGCAGAGCAAAATCGCCAGCACCTGTTTCACGCGCTCGGGGTCGTTGTGTGCAAAGCGGGTGGCGCAGCGGATCACGTCGTGATTGGAGAGGCTCCACGAGGGCCAGCCCGCCGCGCCATCCCAGCCGTCCATCGCTTCTAGAAACAAAGCCGGCGTCGCTTCCGGCGCGCGCAGCAGGAAGAACGAATAGGCTGAGTGCAGGCGGTCGGGGCCGCTGGTGTATTCGCGCTGAATCTTTTGTGGCTCTTCATCCTCGATCTCGCCGATCGAAACAGCGTTGTGCTCGTTCAGCAGTTCGCGCAGGCGGGCGATGAATTCGAACGTCTCCGGCCGGGTGCGGTCATAGAGGTGGCGCTGCATCTGGTGCGGGCGCGTGGGCGGCTTGTTGCGTGCAAGCGGGGGATTGTCGCGCAGCTCCGCATCGTGCGCGAGGAAGTTTACGACATCGAGGCGAAAGCCATCGACCCCGCGCGCCAGCCAGAACCGCACCGTGTCCAGCAGCGCGTCCTGCACATGGGTATTGCGAATATTGAGGTCCGGCTGCTCGGGCAGGAAATTGTGCAAGTAATATTGGCGGCGGCGCGAATCCCAAGTCCAGGACGGCCCCCCAAACATGGCTTGCCAATTATTGGGCGGCGAGCCGTCCGGCTTGGCGTCGGCCCACACATACCAATCGGCTTTCGCATTATCGCGGCTGAAGCGGCTTTCCTGAAACCAAGCGTGCTGATCTGAGGAATGCGAAAATACAAGGTCTAGGATCACCTTAAGCCCAAGCGCATGCGCGCGATGCATCAGCAGATCAAAATCCGCCAGCGCGCCGAACATCGGATCGACATCGGCATAGTCCGAGACGTCGTACCCGTAATCTTTCATGGGCGAACGATAGAAGGGCGAAATCCAGATCGCATCGACGCCGAGCGCGGCGATGTAATCGAGCTTTTCAACGATCCCTTTGAGATCGCCGACGCCATCGCCATTCGAATCACGGAAGGAGCGCGGGTAAATCTGGTAAACCACGCCGCCGCGGAGCCAATCAGTCATGGCGCCTAGGCTTGCAGAAGCATGCGTGCTGAATCAAGGGTTAGACGCGAAGGTTTTGGCGACACTAGTTGACGCTGGCCATGTTTGCCTGCACCCGCGCGGTGTCCACGAAGGCGCGCACATCGGCGGCGCTGCGGTCCGCGATTTCTTCGTGCGGGATGTGGCCGACATTTTCGTACATCACCAGCGTTGAAGAGGAGATCGCGTTGGCGAAATTCTGGCCGTGCTCAGCCGGCACCAGGCGATCCGTATCGCCTTGCAGCACGAGCACCGGCATCGCCGCCAGCGGCGCCAGCATTTCCGGCGTCGCGTAAACCCGCCGCCCGGTGGACATTTGCAGCAAAATATCGCGGTGCCCCGGTGCGCGCGCCAATTCGGCGTAGCGCGTCACCATCGCGTCATCCACGAGCGCGGGATCGTAAAAGCTGGCTTCAAGCCCCTGGCGGATGAAGCGCGTATTATCGAGCTGCATCAGCAGCGGCCCGGCGGGCGAGCGCAGCAGCTTGAATACGGTCGGCTCGCTGTCGCTGTAGCGCGTATCTTCCCAGCCCGAGGCGCCAACGAGGATGAGGCCCTCCACGCGCTCGGGATGCGCCAGCGCGTAACGCCACGCGGCGTTGCCGCCCATGGACGAGCCGGCGATGATGAAGCGCGTCAAGTTTTGCGCGCGCGCGAAAGTTTCGATCAGGTCGCTATAGGCTTCGATGCTGGCTTGGTAGCCGGCGGGCGCGCTGGTGAGGCCGTGGCCCGGCAGATCGAGCGAGACGATGCGGTACGTATCGCCGAGGCGCGCGACCCAAGGCTCCCACGTGTGCAGCGAAGCGGAAAAGCCGTGGATCAGCAGTAAAGTGGGCGCAGCGGGATCGACCGAGCCCTGATCGCGGTAATGCACGCGCACATTGCCGGGCAGATCGACATAGCGTGACGCGGCGCTCTCATATTTCGCCGCCAAGGTCGGGTAGGGAATGTCGTCGCGCTTCAGTGCAAAATAGCCGATCGCGCCAACAATCGCGATGAGGCCGATAAAGCCCAGAATAATCCCCGCCAGCCATTTCAACATGAAGCCTCTCCCTCGCAGCCACCTTGGCGGCGCGGGCGCGGGCGATCAAGCGCGCCAACCGACGCGGCGCGCCCAGGCATCCTGTTCGGCGCGGCGTTCGGCCAGATCGCTGGGCGCGGTTTCGCCTTCGGCGGCGGAATTGGCGCGCATGTGGGCGATGGTGTCGGCCATCGGCGGCAGGCCCACGCTGGCGCGGCGTTCGTCCACGCCGTCAGGCTCGGCGATTGGCGCGGGCGAAAGCAGCCCTTGCGCGTCCCAATCGAATTGCGTGCCGAAAGTTTGCGCGCGCCCTTCCAGCACGGCGATGCGATCGGAAAGGTACGCCGCGTCGAGCATATTGGCCTCGCCCAGCGGGATCGCCTCCAGCATCAGCGCAAGCCCGCGCCGCTGCAGATCGGGGCGAGAGATGGCGTGTTGCAGGATGATGAAGGCCGCGCCCGCGCCGTCATCGCCCAGTGCGCCGCGCCCCGGCCAGCCGAGCTCGTCAAACGCTTGATCGAGCAGCGCGGCGTTTTCCAGATGCACGGCCTCCATCTCGGGATGGTAGCCGATGAACAGCGCGCCGCTCTGCGCCAGCCGCGTGCGCACTTCGTGGTCGCGCATCGCGGCGCCGATCAGGCGCTGACGCCAGGCTTCATGCATGGCCGCACACCGGGCAGGCGGGATCGCGTTGCAACATCACGGTGCGTGCGTCGCCGCTCAGACCGTCAAAAATCAGCACGCGCCCAACGAGCGGTGCGCCAGCTTCCGCGATTAGCTTGATTGCTTCCAGCGCCATCATCGAACCGATCACCCCCGCCAGCGCACCGACAACGCCCACTTGCGCGCAGGTCTCCGCGTCAGGCGGAATTTCCGGCACGAAGCATTGATAGCAAGGCCCGCCCGGCGCGAACACGCTCACCTGGCCCGACCAGCGCCCGATCGCGCCGGAGACGAGCGGAACGCCCAAAGCGCGCGCAGCGCGGTTCACCGCGAAGCGCGTGGCGAAATCGTCTGTGCCGTCGAGCACAAGGTCCATGCCGGCGAGCAGGCGTTCGGCGTTCGCATCAGTGAGGCGCTCGCGCAGCGGAATCACCGTCACATGCGGGTTGAGCGCGCCGAGCGCTTGCGCCGCGCGCTCCACTTTCGCCGCGCCGATCTCGTCGCTGCGGTAAAGCACTTGCCGCTGCAGATTGGAGAGCGAGATCGCATCGTCATCGATCAGCGTCAGCTGGCCAACGCCCGCGGCGGCGAGATAAAGCGCCGCCGGCGCGCCGAGCCCGCCAGCGCCGACAAGCGCCACCTTGGCGCCCATCAGCTGCTGCTGGCCGGGGCCGCCGATTTCTTTCAGCAAAATGTGCCGCGCGTAGCGTTCGCGCTCTTCCGGTTTCATGCGCGCTGCCTAGCAGGGAACGCGCGCCCGCGCGAGCGCGTTGAGCCTCCATGCGCTACGTGGATGAAAGCCTGGCCGAAGGCGAAGAAATTTTGGCGCGCGGGCGCTGGCCTGGCCTGTTCTGGTTCGGCGCTTGGGCGGCGCTGATCGTGCTGGGCATCGCCATCGTCGGCATCTTCATCTTCCTGCGCGCCGCCATCATTATGAAAACCACCGATTTCGCGGTCACCAACAAGCGCGTGATCCTTAAGCGAGGCTGGCTCAACCGGCGCACGCAGGAACTGGCGGTCGGCAGCGTCGAAGGCGTGATCCTGGATCAGAGCTGGTGGGCGCGGCTGTGGAATTACGGCCACGTGGTCGTCACCGGCACGGGCGACGCGGTGATCCGCTTCCCCGCCATGGCCAATCCGGTAGCGTTCCGCCGCGCGATTGAAACCGCGCGCGCGCAAGGCCGCGAAGTGCATTTGGCCGAGCAGGACCGCGAAGCCATCGCCGCCGTCGCGCACGAGCCTGCGCCCGCCGCGCCGGAGCCCGCGCCGCGCAAGCGCCGGCGCAGCTTTATCGGTCTGCGCT
>DAOMPU010000183.1:0-5819 GCA_035444925.1 Terricaulis sp.
GGTGTACGCTTGCTGTCGCATCGGAGGATTTCGTGACGTTAACGCGCCTTAAATCGAACGCTCGCATGAGCCAAGCTGTCATTCACAATGGGATTGTGTATCTGGCCGGGCAAGTCGCCATCGGCGAAGATGCAACGGCGCAAACTCGCAGCGTGCTCGCTTCGATCGACGCCTTGCTCGAAGAAGCGGGTTCACACCGCTCACGCATCTTGCACGCCACGATATGGCTCGCCGACATAGCCGATTTCGCGGCAATGAACAGCGTTTGGGACGAATGGGTCGGTGGGCCAGCCAACGCGCCCGCCCGCGCGACCGGCGAAGTTCGCTTAGCTACGCCCGACTACAAAGTGGAAGTCATTGTCACCGCTGCTTTAGCCTAGTTGGCGCCAAGGCCGATGCCGCCATATGGCAAAAGCAGCGCACCAATCGCCACGCCGATCACGCCAATCGCCACGAGCCATAGCCGCGCGGCCAGCCCGCGCGTCAGCGCAGCGCCCACAAGCGCGGCGACGGCGCCAATCAGCGCCATATCCGCCGCGGCGATGAAGGCGTTCACACGCCCAAGATGGCCAGCGTAATAGCCGGTCATCAGGACTTCGCCCTGCCCAAGTCCAATAAAGGCGGCGCCGATCATGCCAGCGCCGCCAAGGCCTGCCGCCACCGCGCCCCAGGATTTCCAGCTCGCGCCGAACCACAGCGGAGTCAGCAATCCCAACAGCAGAAGTGGCGTTAGCACATGGAGCAAGATGGCGCGCCACTTGGGGGTCGTCATCGGGTCGATGCGAGTCATCGTGTAAAGGCCAATGTCAGGCGTCAGCACAAGCGCGCCGGTGCGGGGATTGGGGCGAATGATGATCTGCGGTCG
Source organism: Terricaulis sp. (assembly GCA_035444925.1). Classification (GTDB taxonomy): domain Bacteria; phylum Pseudomonadota; class Alphaproteobacteria; order Caulobacterales; family Aquidulcibacteraceae; genus Vitreimonas. The sequence goes on from DAOMPU010000183.1 coordinate 866, forward strand.
CGCTGGCGCATCGAGCATGAAGCGTCCATCGCCTTGCGGCGCCCATGGGCCCGCGCCGTTCAGATAAAGCCCGCCCTCGCCCACGGTGAGCTCAACCACGTCAGCGCCGAAAAACAGGAGTGACGAAAGCCGTTCACTCGTGGAATAAGCTCTGCGATCGGCGCGATAGAAGCCGGCATAGGTCTCGAGTCCTTGCGCCGCCGTCGGCGCGAAATCGCGCTTGGCGCCGAAGAACTCCGCGAAGAACGATGAGGACATGCCGCTGGCGGACAACATGGCGCTGGAGGGCGGCGGCGCCCAATCCGCATTGAGCGCGCCACGGAAGCGATCCCACATCCCGACAGGCGCGCCCTCGCCGATAATGGCCACGAAAACGCCGACATCCTCATCCGGCATCAGCGTGAACCACGAATGGAAGCCCGGCCAATTGCCGCCGTGACCGATCGTGCGCCGCCCCGCCCAGGCGTCTTCGATAAACACCATACCGACGCCCGCGCCCTCCGGCGCATTTGCGGCCAAGCGGCGGCCAAGCCGCGCGCGCGCCTGAGCGCTCACCAGACCGCCGTGCCCCAGATGAGCGTTCATATAAAGCGCCATGTCATGCGCGGTGCTGACGATCGATCCGGTCTGCGCCACTGCGGGATTGATGGCGGTGAACGGCGTTGGCCCGATGACGACGCCGCCCGGCCCGATTGAGCCAGGTTGCGCAAGGTTCAGCGGCTCGTCGATCGAAACGACAAGCTCGGTGTCGGTCATGCCGAACGGTGCGAAGATGCGCGCGCGCATCGCCTCGTTGATCGGCGCCTGCGTCTGATCCTCAATAACGAGCCCCAGCGCGGCGACCGCAAAATTCGAATAGACGACTTGCTCATCGACCGGGCGCGCAAAATTGGGGCGCAGCGTGTCGAACACCTCCGGCCGCACCGGAATCTCAACCGGCTCATTGGCGCCGATGAAGAAGAAGCGATCCTCATAGCCAGCAGTATGCGTCAGCAGATGGCGCAAAAGAATGGGCGAAGCCCCGTTGGCCGGCAACTGGTAGCGGCGCAAATAATCGTTGGCGGGGCGCTCAAGCGATTCAATGCTTCCTTCATCCATCAATTGCGCGATGATCGTGGCGGTAAACGTCTTGGTGTTAGAGCCGATGCGCACGCGGGTGCGCGCATCCGCCGGCGTACGCGTCGTCACATTCGCGAGGCCGTAGCCTCGCTCAAACAGGATTTCGCCGCCACGCACGACGCTGACGACAACGCCTGTCGCACCTCCGTTCTCGATCAAGCCGCCAAGCGTGCGCTCAGCCCAAGCTTCCACGTGCTCGCGGTCCAGCGGCGCCGTTTCCTGCGCACTTGCCGCAAGCGGCGTCAACAACGCCGCCGCAAACGCAACGACGAAAACCAGATGACGCAACACGCCCCTCCCTTGCTGCGTCATGCGCGCCCGCCGCATTCGCCGCGGGCGCGCATGTCAGCCCCGCGCTTTCGCGCTTAGAAATTATAGGAAAGCGTGACCCCAATTGTGCGCGGCTGTAACACATTTGCGATCGCCCGTACGCCGCCGACAATCGGACGAGCCGAACCGCCTGTATAGGCGTATTCGTCGAACAGATTGTTGACATAGAGCGTGGCTTGAACCGGCCCCATGCGCACGCCGCCCGCGAGGTTGGCCACCACGTAGTCTTCGAGCACGAAGTTGGCGATCCGCGGCACGATCACGACGCCGCCCGAACCAACGCCGCCATCATAGCCGGTGTCGCGTTCGCCCACGTAGCGCACGCCGCCCGTCACGAACCCATCCACGTTCGCCGTGATCGGGAAGTCGTATTGGGCGCGCAGCGAGGCGGTCCATTCCGGCAGCATAGCAAGGTTTTCTCCCTCCAACGCACCGAACGCCGCCGTCTCATCGTTGTCGAGCGTCGCGTTCGCGTAGCCGACCGTACCAACGATCGACACGCCCTGCGCCGGCGTAATCGACAGCGCGCCCTCGAAGCCATAGGCGGTGACATCGCTGTTGGCGTTGCCGCCCGTGGTTGCGGCGTTCACAAACGTCACCGCTTGGGGATTGCTCCAATCATTGTACCAAACAGCCACATCGTAGGTGGCGACACCGTTGAACAGACGTCCCTTCGCGCCCGCTTCGTAGCTCCACAGCGTATCGGTGGCGATGATCAGCGGCGCCACATTCACCCCGCCGCTCATCAGCGGGAGGTTGGCGTTTTGCGGGCGATAGCCGCTGGCGATGCGTGCATAGAGCGAATGATCAGGGCTCGGCCGAAACCGCGCGGTGAGGCTGTAAGTATCGACCGTGTCGCTGTCGGTCGTCTCCGGCAGGTTGGCGACGATGAGGCCAGGCCCATCGGTCAACGCCACGGACGACTCGATTTCCGCCAAGCGCGCGCCGATGGCGATGTCGAAATTGCGGGTAATGTAGAACGTGCCCTGGCCGAACACCGCCGTTTCTTGCAATTCGCTGGCGAGATCCACGTCGAGCGCTTGGAAGTTGCCGGGATTGCCGAGCAGCGTCTGCAAATTGCTGCTTTCTTCGTTCGAGTAGATCGCGCCAACCACCCATTCGAAGCGCTCGTTTGTCGGCGACTCGAGCCGGATTTCCTGCACGAATCGATCCGTCAGCGTGCGGCCGGTGAAGAAGGCCGAGGTCGTCGTGCCCGGCGCCTGGCCAGACAGGAGGTCGATCAGACCACCGAACGTCGCCACTAGATCGGACGCATTGGCGACATCGCGCGTTTGCGTGCTGGTGGAGGACAAAAGCCGCGCCCAGCCGAAATCGTAGCTCACAGTGCCGGCGTAGAGTTCAAACTCATCCGTCAGCGCCATGGCGCCTTCATCCGTGTTGAACGGTCCGTTCGCGGGCGCAAAGGGAGGGCCAACGAGCGCGACGGTGTTCGCGCCGGTTGATTCCAATTCCGCATTCATCGCCATCAACGTGAATTCGAGCCGATCGGTCGGCCGCGCCACGAGACGTGCGGAAAGGCCCGTGCGATCGTAAGCATCGACATCCTCAGCCGCGCCCGTCGGCGAAGCGGGGATGCGGTCGATAAATCCGCCAAACTCTTCCTGATAGCCGGCGATGGAAACGCCAAGCCGCCCAGCCACGATCGGGATCGCGATGCGCCCAGAGATCGTGGTGTTGGTGTCGCCTTCTTCAGTGCTGGAATGATTGACGCCGAGATTGCCTTCCAGCCCCGTCATCGACGGATCGCGGCTGATGTAGCGCACCACGCCGCCCATTGAGGAGCTGCCGTACAGCGTGCCTTGAGGGCCGCGCACGAGCTCGATCCGCTCCACATCGCCTTGGACGGCGTCGTAGTGCAGCGAGGGGCCAGCGGCGAATGAGTTGGAAGAGCCGATCGGCACGTCATCGACATAAATGCCGACAGTGGTGGCGCGCCCGGTTTGAGCCACGCCGCGCATGGTGATGGTGTTGCCGTTGGCGAGGCCGCCGCCGGCATAATGCACGCCGGGCGTATTCTCGACCACTTCACGCAGGCGATTGAGGCCGGCACGCGAGAGCTCCTCGGGATCCACCGCCGTCACCGCGAGGGGCGTATCCTGCAACGATTGCGCCCGCCGCGAAGCGGTCACGATAATTGTGTCTGACTCCGTGGCTTCGGCGGTAGATTGCTCTTGCGCAAACGCCACGCCTTGGCAGAGCGCGGTCATGGCCAACAGCGAAACACTTGTCGCAAGCGGCCGAGCCCCACGTATTTTCATGCGCCTTCCTCCCCATAAACCGCGCTTCTTTTCAACACGGATAATATTTTCTCTATATTGAAACCCCCATTTCCTGCAAGCAACTTCGTCGCAAATGGGGCCTGAAAAGAAAAACTCAGCAGCGACAAACTAAGCGTCGCATCGACAAAACATATGTCTTTTCCTAGAGTTACCACGACACTATGCGAACTCTGCTTCGCTTAGGGGCAGAGTTTTTCAATGTTCTCCCTGTTGAGAACCGCCGGCGCGCCGCCTATGCTGCCGCAGAAACAATGCCCCCAGCCAACACCCCGCGCCCGAATTTTGTGTCGGCCAGCACCGACAGGAACGCCATCGGCGCGGGTATCAAGCGCTATCGGTTGAACCGGAAATGGTCGCTCAAGGATCTCAGCGTCCATAGCGGCGTGCCGCTATCGACGTTGTCGAAGGTCGAAAATGGGCAGATGTCGCTCAAGCTTGAGAAATTGCTGCGCGTAAGCGCCGCGCTCGGCGTGGACGTCATGCAATTCGTTTCGCCCGCCGAACCCGAAGCGCCCGCCGCGCTCATCACGGGCCGGCGCAGCGTGACGCACCTCGGCCAGGCAAAGGTTAGCGAGACCGAAAATACGCGATACGAGCACCACGCTGCGGATTTCTCACGCCGCTTGTTGTCGCCAGTCGTGATCGAGGTTCAGCCCGGGCGTAATCCGGAAGCGGTGCGTCACCAGGGCGAAGAATTCATCTACGTGCTTGAAGGACGCGTTGAAGTGCTCACGGAATTTTATGAGCCGACAATCCTCTCGGCCGGTGAGAGCCTCTATATCGACTCCACGATGGCCCACAATGTGCGCGCGCTCGACGGTCAGCGGGCGCGTATCCTCAACGTATCCTCCACGCCACGCCCGCGTGACTCGTGATCACGGCGCAAACGGCCCGAGATCAAAGTCAGCCGGCGCGCCCAGCATGAGCTGCGCCAGCGCCGCGCCTGAACCTGCGGCGAGCGTCCACCCTAGATGACCGTGGCCCGCATTCACAAACAGCCCGCGCCGGCGCGTTGGACCGATCGCGGGAACGCCGCGCGCATGCATCGGACGTAAGCCCGCCCACGCATGTCCGCCCTCGCTTTCGAGCGCAGCCGCCTGTTGCGGCAATATTTGGCGGAGCAAACCACGCAAATTCTCGATGCGCTCTGGGCGAATACGCGTATCAAAGCCGCTAAATTCAGCGGTGCCGGCCACGCGCAGCGT
>DAOMPU010000184.1:0-5778 GCA_035444925.1 Terricaulis sp.
CGTGCCGCGCCGCCTCGCCTCCACCAAGAAGGCCGAAGAAATGCTCGGCTTCAAATCGAGCGTCGATCTGGACGAAGGCTTGCGCCGGCTGGTCACCTGGTGGCGCGCGAACAAAGAGCACGTGGCATGATTCCGCTGATGAAGCCGCTGATGGACGAACGCGAGGCGCAGGCCGCCTCGCGCGTGATCCTCTCCGGCTGGGTGACGCAAGGCCCCGAAGTGGCCGCGTTCGAAAAAGAGTTCGCGGAATTCGTCGGCGCGCCGCACGCGACGGCGGTTTCCAATTGCACCACGGCGCTTCATCTGGCGCTACTGGCGGTGGGCGTGGGCGCGGGTGATGAAGTCATCACCGTTTCGCACTCGTACATCGCCACCGCCAACTCGATCCGCTATTGCGGGGCCGAGCCGGTGTTCGTGGATGTCGAGCTCGACAGCTACAACATGGACGCTTCGAAGATCGAAGCGGCCATCACGCCGAAGACCAAGGCGATCCTGCTGGTTCACCAGATCGGCATGCCGGCGGACCTTGCGGAGATTTGCGCCATCGGCGCCAAGCACAATCTGCCCGTGATCGAGGACGCGGCCTGCGCCATCGGCGCGGAGATCGAGATCGACGGCAAGTGGGAGCGCATCGGCGCCGCGCGCGGCGACATCGCCTGCTTCAGCTTCCACCCGCGCAAGATCGTCTCCACCGGCGACGGCGGCATGCTGACGACACGCAATCCGGCGTACGACAAGCAATTCAAGCTGCTGCGCCAGCACGCGATGAGCGTGCCCGATACGGTGCGCCACGGCTCCAACCAGGTGATTTTCGAAACCCACCCGGTGCTCGGCTACAATTACCGGATGACGGATATTCAAGCCGCTGTGGGCCGCGAGCAGCTGAAGCGCGTGCCCGAGATCGTCGCCACGCGCCGCCGCCTCGCCGCGCGCTACAACGAGCTGCTGGCCAACAATTTCGGGCTGGAAACGCCGAAGGAGCCCGCGAACAAGCGCTCGAACTGGCAATCCTATTCCGTCACCCTGCCTGCGCATTGCGATCAGCGCGCGGTGATGCAAGCCATGCTGGACGCCGGCATCGCCACGCGCCGCGGCATCATGTGCGCGCACCGCGAGGATGGTTATAAGAACGGCTGGGATCTGCCGAATTCCGAGTTCGCGCAAGATCGACGCATCGTGCTGCCGCTCTATCATCAGATGACCGACGAGGAGCAAATCCTCGTGGCCGAAACCCTGAAGAAAGTCTGCGCGGCGTGACCAGCGAAGCCCAACAAAGCTCTCACGACACGATCACCGTGATCCGCCCGGATCGCGGCTGGCTCGATCTCGACCTCGGCGCTGTGTGGCGCTTTCGCGAGCTGCTCGGCGTGCTGGTGCTGCGCGATCTGCAGGTGCTCTACAAGCAGGCGCTGCTAGGCGCGGGCTGGGCCATCCTGCAGCCGGTGTTCGCCGTCATCATCTTTTCGATCATCTTCGGCTACATCGTGAAGATGCCGTCCGAGGGCGTGCCCTATCCGCTGTTTGCGTTTGCGGGCGTGCTGCCTTGGACCTATTTCGCCGAAGCCGTGCGCCGCTCGGGCGTGGGCCTCGTCACCGACGCCGAGTTGGTGCGGAAAATCTATTTCCCGCGCCTCATCATGCCGCTGGCGAACGTGGTTTCGCCGCTGGTGGATTTCTGCATCGCCTTCTGCGTTCTGCTGGTGGTGATGGCGTTCTACGGCATCGCGCCGAACGCAAAGATGCTGCTGATCCCGTTCCTGCTGGCGATCACGGCGCTTCTAGCGCTCTCGATCGGCCTCTGGCTCGCGCCCATCAATGTGCGCTTCCGCGACATCAAGCACACGTTGCCGTTCATGATCCAGATCTGGATGTACGCGACCCCGATCGTCTATCCGCTCTCGATCGTGCCCGAGCAATGGCAGATGCTTTATTCGCTGAACCCGATGGTCGGCGTGATCGAAGGCTTCCGCTGGGCCGTGTTCGATAAGGGCGATCCGAATTTCATGGCGCTCGGCATGAGCGCGGGCATCATCGTGGTCCTGCTGGCGGGGGGCCTCGTGTTCTTCCGCCGCATGGAACGCACTTTCGCGGACGTGATCTGATGAGCGAAGACTACGCCATCCGCGCCGAAGGCCTCGGCAAACGCTACAAGCGGCTGATCAAAAGCCAGCAGCACGATTCGCTGCGCGACGTGATCGGCGCCGGCCTCACCGGCATGTTCGCCTCCAAGGCCGAGCGCGAGCAGCGCATCGCCCGCGACAGCTTCTGGGCGCTGAGCGACGCGAATTTCGAGATCAAGCGCGGCGAAAATGTCGGCATTATCGGCCTCAACGGCGCCGGCAAATCGACGCTGCTGAAAATCCTCTCGCGCATCACCACGCCGACGACCGGCACGGTGAACATCAAAGGCCGCCTTGGCGCGCTGCTGGAAGTCGGCACCGGCTTTCACCACGAGCTGACGGGGCGCGAAAACGTGTTCCTCTACGGCTCCATCCTGGGCATGACGCGCAAGGAAGTGGAAGCCAAGTACGACGCGATCGTGGAATTCTCGGAAATCCCCGAGTTCATGGACACGCCGGTGAAGCGTTATTCTTCCGGCATGTATGTGCGCCTCGCCTTCGCGGTGGCGGCGCACCTTGATCCGGATATTCTGCTGCTCGACGAAGTCCTGGCCGTCGGCGACTTCGCCTTCCAGCGCAAATGCATGACCTTCGCCCGCCGGCTGGAGCAGCGCGGCGCGACCATCCTGTTCGTTTCGCATAACATGCACTCGATCAAGACGATGTGTCAGCGCGTGATCTACCTGAAGAAGGGCAAGATCGTGTTCGACGGCCCCACCGCCGAGGGCCTCAAGCGCTACGAGGAAGACAGCCGCCTGGCTGACGCCCCCTGGTTCAAGGACGCCGCCGACGCGCCGATCAAGTTCACCGAAGTGAAGCTGCTAAACGAGCGCGGCGAGGAAACCGGCGTGTTCGATTACGGCGAGCGGATGATTGTGCGCATGCGCTACGAAACCAATCGCCGGCTCGAGAAGCCGGACTTCCGCGTCGGCTTCGATCGCAACGACGACATCGCCTGCACCACCTATTCCACCTCAAGCGACAAGATCGACATCCCCTTTGTGGACGGCGAAGGCGTGATCGAGCTGAAAACGCCGCCGATCAAGCTGGTGTCGGATGTGTACGTCGCCAATATCGTGGTGCGCGATGCGCACGCCTCGATGGTGGCCGCGCAAATCGGCGGGCACTTCCATGTGCGCCATCCGGTCTATTCGGCGCAGGCTTACGGCGTCTATCACGAGGCCGGCGATTGGCGCATCGACGCCGAAGCCCCCGTGCTGAGCGAGGCCGCCAATGACGGCCGCCGCTGAGGCGTCGGCCGCGCCCTTCGCCAAGCAAAAGGAACGCTTGGCGGCCAATTTCGCGCTGTTTGACCAATACGTGTCGCAGGCCGAGGCGCATTTCGCATCGGGCGATTACGCGAGTGCCGCGGCCTATTGCTCGATCGCCGCGCACATTCCGGTGCAAAACCATTGCGGAATCTTCTGGAGCCCGCGCGTCGAAAAAGTTTTGACCGACATCGCGCGCGCCACGGAAACGCCCGGCCCGCAGCACCCGCGCCCGAAAGAGATCAAGCGCATCCTCTCGGTGATGACGCAGGCCGCGCCCGTGGGCGGGCTGACGCGCATGCTCTGCCAATGGGTCGGCGCCGATTCCGGCCGCGAGCATGCGCTGGTGCTGACCCAGCATCGCGGGCCGACGCCGCAATTCGTGTTCGACGCCTTCAATGCCTCGGGCGGGGGCGTGCGCTTCTTGAACCGCAGCCCGGGCAGCCAGGTTGAGTGGGCCAAGAAGCTGCGCGAGATCGCGCAAGGCTACGATCTCGTGGTGCTGCATACGCATTGCGAAGACGTGGTGCCGCTGTTGGCGTTTGGCGCGATTGAGTCCGGCAAATACCCGCATGTCGTGGTGCTGAACCACGCGGACCATTTGTTCTGGCTGAACCCTTCGGTCGCGCATCTCAATATCGATCTGCGCGATGCGGCGCTTGAGCTTTCCGTGGACAGGCGCGGGATCGCGCGCGAGCGCAATATTTTGATGCCGACCATCTCGGAAAGCATCAAGCGGACGCACACGCGCGATGAGGCCAAGAAGGAGCTCGGCATTTCGTCCGACACCATCCTGATGGTGTCGGTGGCGCGCCAGCTCAAATATCTGACGCGCGACGGCGATAGCTACGCCGCCATCCACGCGCCGATACTGGAAAAATATCCGAACGTCTCGCTCATCGTCGTCGGCGGCGATGAGCAGCCCGATTGGGCGCCCTACTTCGCCAAGTTTGGCGACCGCCTGCAATCGCTGAAGCCCACGCCAAACCCGCGTCCGTATTACGAAGCGGCGGATATTTACGTGGATTCCTACCCGTTCGTTTCCTCCACTTCGATGATGGAGGCTTCCGGCCACGGCACGCCGGCGGTGAGCATCTTCACGCACCCCGATGACGTGCGCATCACCGCGATCAATCACTTCGCGCTGGTGGGCAACACTTGGCAGGCGCGCAGCTTCGAAGAGTATCGCGCCATGCTGGAAAAGCTGATCGGCGACGCGGATTTGCGCGAAAGCATGGGCGCGAAAGCCGGCGAAGCCGTCGCCGCTGCGCACAATCCGCCCGGCTGGAACACATGGATGGAAGCGGTGTACGCGCGCGCGAGCGAACTGCCCCCGCTCGATAACCGCGCCATGCTGGCCGTGAAAGATGCGCCAAGCTTCGGCGAGCTGGACGTGCGCCACGAGGATCTGTTCGGCGGCAATTGGCCGATCGAGCAATACGTGAAGTCCTATATCGGCGTGATGCCGTTCGGCCAGCGGCTCAAGCTTTGGCGCGAACTCAAAGCCAAAGGGATGTTCTCGAATCCGCGCCGCGCGCCCGCCTTCCTGCTGCCCGAATGGGGCAAGCGCCTGGTGCGCGACGGCTGGTTCAACCTGCCGGAAGACCCGCACTGAGCAAGCACGCTTCCCGGACGCAGCCCCGGCGAAAAGCCGGGGTGCGATCCGGGATCCAGGGTCACGCGCCGCGCCTTTTTGCTCTGGGCCCCCGCTCTCGGCCCCGCTTTCGCGGGGCTCTCGGCGGGGAAGCGGCCCGTGTCCAAAATTTTTTAGCGCCCCGTCACCATCCGCGCGCCGGCCATCGCGTAAAGCCGCGGCGGCGTTAGCGCGAACGCTTCGGCCAGCATCGCTTTCCGCGCCAGGCGCGCCGCCGTCACGGTGGCGTACCAATCCACTTCCTTCTGGTTTTGCGGCGTGAGCGCGGCGGCGAACGGCAGCGCGGCGCGGATGAAGGCGCAATCGCCGCGATCGGGCTCAAACGGGCGATAGCGCGCCAGCTCCATCAGCTTGCACGCCGTGGCGATGCGCAGATGCTGTGCTTCAGCGCTCTCAAGTCCCTCGGACGCGATCTCCGCCATCGCCTCCAGCGTCGGCGCCTGTTTCATCGCTTCGTGCAGCGCGCGCGGAAATTCCATGTCCGCTTTGCCGGCCCGGCGCCGCAGCGCTGAAAGCGCGCCCAGCTGCGAGCCCATCGCCATCACGCGCCCGTTGCGCAGATCGCTCGAAATGCTCGAAATGTGCACGCGGTATTTGCTCAGCGTATCGGGCAAGTTCACCAGCGCGCCGCGCTCTTGCAGGCGCCAGAAGAGATCGCTGTCTTCCGAATTCGGCACGTGGCGATAGCCGCCAACGCCGACCACATCGGCGCGCCGCGCCATCAAGGTGGAGTGCA